>JAAFHE010000047.1 GCA_013298265.1 Lysobacterales bacterium
GCAGGCACTGAGCCGGCGCGACGCCAGCGCCATCGCCCGCGCCTTCCTGCCGCGGCATCGCTTCGGCAACCGGACGCCCTACTACTACGTGCGCAGCAAGCTCGCGTCCGATCCGCTGTACGGCGGCGTCGTCGAGATCCTGCGTGACAGCCGCGCACCACTGCTGGACCTGGGCTGCGGCCTCGGCCTGCTCGCGCACACGCTGCGCCGCGCCGGCGTCGACCTGCCTTATCGCGGCGTCGACAACGATCCGGACAAGATCGAACGCGCGCGCAACGCGGCGACGGCGGCCGGTCTTGGCGCTACGCGATTCGAGAGCATGGACCTGAGCACCACCCTGCCCACGCACCAGGGCAGTGTCGCCCTGCTCGACGTGCTGCAGTTCCTGCCGGCCGCGGCGCAGGAACGCCTGCTGGACGCGGTGCTGCCCATGCTCACGCCGGGCGCCAGCCTGGTCCTGCGCACGGGTCTTGACGACGGTAGCTGGCGCGCGCGCGTGACCCGTGGCGTCGATGAATTTTCGCGCTGGGTGCGCTGGATGAATGCCGCGCCGACCGGTTACCCGTCGCGCGAAGCGCTGAACCGGCGCTTCGCCGCCGCGGGCCTGAATGTGGAATTTTCCCCATTGTTTGGCCGCACGCCGTTCAACAACTGGCGCATCGTCGCGACGCGGCCTGGCTAGCCGGCAGCAGCGGCGCGCGGCGCCGCGCCATCGGCGCAGGTTGCCGGCAGCACGCAGCGATAGCCTTGCGCGGCGAGATGGACCAGCACGGCCTCGACGATGGCAACGCTGCAGCCGTGCGGCGCGCCTTCATGCAGCAGCACGATCGCGCCGGGACCAAGGCCACGGGCGATACGCGCGACGACGCGCGCCGGATCCGCCTCGCGCGTATCGAAGCCGCGCGCGCACCAGGCCACGCGGGTCAGGCCCAGCGGTTTCAACCCCG
Source organism: Lysobacterales bacterium (assembly GCA_013298265.1). GTDB lineage: Bacteria > Pseudomonadota > Gammaproteobacteria > Xanthomonadales > Rhodanobacteraceae > Tahibacter. The sequence continues at coordinate 948 of JAAFHE010000047.1, forward strand.
CAGCGACGAACGGATTGGCCATGCCGACAACGGCACGGAACCAGCGCGGCGGCTGCCCGGCGATCGCACCGATCACGGCCTGGGCACGAACGATCTGCGCACGCATCGCGCGCGGCGGCAATGCCCAGAACCATTTTTCCGGATGGCTGTAGCTGTGATTGCCGATCTCGTGGCCGCGCTGCAGCATTTCGCGCACGCATTCGGGCTGTGCCTCGGCACGCACACCGACGACGAAGAAACAGGCCTTCGCCTGATGGCGGTCGAGCAGATCGAGGATGGCGGCCGTGTCATCCGACGGACCGTCGTCGATGGTCAGCCAGACCGTGCGCTCGCACGCGGGCAGCCGCACCAGGACCGGACTCAACAGCCGGGATTGCGGCCACAGCGTGGCCCAGAACACCAGCGCCTGCGTGCCGAGGATCAGCGGCAATCCCCACTGCCAGCCCAACCACCACACCAACGCGAGCCCGACTATCTGCGCCGCGGCGAGCAGCCAGGCCCAGGCCCACGGGTGCCGGGGCGGACGCTGCAGCGTCGCGGCGGCGGACAGCAAGGCGCGGGTATCCGGCTCGACGATGGCGCTGCTCCACGAACGCGCCGCCGCCGGCGCAGAGCTGCGCATCCTAGTACAAGGGAACCTCTGAGCAAGTCCTGGCACAGTGGCTTTTGTACTCAGCACCCGAACGGCGACATGGCGTTTTTTATCCGGCAGCCGTCCTGTTGCGGCATTTCGCGCCAGCCTGCGACCCACCAGGATGACCTACCATCCCACGCAGGAGTGCCGCCATGTCCCAGGCTTCTACCGCCCTCATCGTCATCGACGCGCAGGAATCGTTCCGCCACCGCCCCTACTGGAGCGATGCCGACAGCGCGGCCTATTTTGACCGCCAGCAGGCACTGATCGACGGCGCAGACCAGGCCGGCATCCCGGTCGTCCAGGTTTTCCATGTGGAACCGGAAGGCGCGTTCTCGCTGGCCTCGGGCTGGGTGACGGCGCTCGCGCCGCTGCGCGTCGATGCGGCGGCGGTGTTCCACAAGACGCGGCATAGTGCGCTGGTCGGCAGCGGCCTCGATGTCTGGCTGACCGAGCACGGTATCCGCCGCCTGCTGATCAGCGGCATCCGCACCGAGCAGTGCTGCGAGACCACGACCCGGCACGCCTCGGACCTGGGCTACTCGGTCGACTTCGTCAGCGAGGCCACCCTGACCTTCGCCATGCGCGACGCCCGGGGCCGCGACTGGAGCGCAGCGGAGATCAGGGCGCGCACCGAGCTGGTGCTCGATCAGCGTTTCGCGCGCATCGTGACCGTCGAACAGGCCCTCGCGGGCGGTGAACGCCTCGCCGCATGAGCATCGCGGCCACCCGCATGGTGCCGGTATGGGTGGTCGTGCCGCCGCGCTGCCTGCTGCTCGACGTGGCAGGACCTGTCGAAGTCCTGCGCCGCGCCAACATCGAGCAGCAGCAGTGGCGTTTCGAAGTCCACTATGCCGCGGCGCGCTCGCGCCTGCCGAGCTCCTCGGGCCTGCAGCTTGCACAACTGCGGCCACTGCCGGCAAAGCTGCCCGATGACGCCGTCGTGCTGGTCAGCGGCAATGTGGACGATGTGTATTTTGCGGAAGCGCCGCCGCGAACGCAGGACGCCGCGGACGAAGCACGCATCATCGACTGGCTGCGCACGCGCCTGCGGCCGTCGCACCAGTTGCTGTCGATCTGTTCGGGCGCGCTGCTCGCCGCGCGCGCAGGGCTGCTCGACGGCCGCGCCTGCACCACGCACTTCTCCTGCCTCGACGAACTGCGCGCGCTCGCGCCGGCGGCGCGTGTCATGGACAACCGCCTCTTCGTCGAGGATGGCAACTGCTGGAGCAGCGCCGGCGTCACCGCCGGCATCGACTTGCTGCTGCACTGGCTCTCGCGCCTGGCCGGACCGGCCTGCACACTCGCGGTTGCACGCCAGCTCGTGATCTACCTGCGCCGCAGCGGCAACGATCCGCAGCTCTCGCCGTGGCTGGAAGGCCGTAACCATGTCCACCCGGCCGTGCACCGCGTGCAGGATGCGATCGCGGCGGCGCCGCAGCAGGAATGGAATCTCGCTGCGCTCGCCCGCGGTGCGAACACGAGTCCGCGCCACCTCTCACGCCTGTTCAACGAACACACCGGCATGAGCCTGCCGGACTACGTCAATCGATTGCGTGTATCGCTCGCGCGCGAACTGCTGCAGACCACGCGTCTGGACATGGAGCGCGTCGCCGAGCGCAGCGGCTTCGGTTCGGCGCGGCAATTGCGCCGCGCCTGGTCGCGCAGTCATGAGGCGACGCCGCAGCAGGCGCGGAAGTCGGGCGAGGGATAGTTCCGGATCCGAGCCGCAAGCGTCCGGCCAACGTCGTCGTGTGGGCAAAAAACAGTCCGGCGACCAACGCGTACTGACGCATACACCATCCCCATCCCGGCCCTCCGGCCCGTCGGGCGTTCAAGGCAGCCAGAACCTCGCGGTTCTGAACGGCTGCCTTTCACCCCCTTCAAGGGGGTGAAGAACGATGGCTCAGAACCGCAGGTTCTCATCGTTCTGAACGCCTAACAGGCCGGAGGGTCGGGTGGGGATGGTGTTCCTCTCAGCTCACCTCAGTTCGGATCAAGAATGCAGCAATAGCCTTCCTCGCGCGTCTCGATCGCTTCCGTCTCCACGGCGCTGATCAGCTGCAGCGCCTTGATCGGCGGCGTGAAGCGCTCGTACGGCAGTTCCACGCGCGACCAGCTGAAGTCCCATTCGCGCACGCACTGGTCCTTCTTGTTCGGATCCGTCTGCACGAGATAGAAATCCTGCGCGTCGCCGCTGCCGTCCCAGTCGGTGAAGGTGCTGCCGGCCATGACGAAGCGATCACGCTTGTTGTCGATCGCCATCAGCGTCTCGCGCTTGTCGCTCTGGGTGCTGTAGCGGTATTGGCCGCCGACCGGGCCAAGGCCGGCGTCGTCGGCGGTCAGCGCAAAGCCGTCGCCTTGCGTGAGGGCGCCGGCGATGGTGCCGGTCGCGACGATGGTCGGCACACTGCCGGTCGCGGTCACGAGCGTCTCGACGACGTCGAACGAGGTGGCGCCGTCGGTCGCGTCGCGCCACACCGACTGGGCCAGCGGCACGCAGGCGCCGGCATTGAAACGGGTCAGATAGACCGACGAATTGACGGCCGTTGCCGGCTGCGTCGCACCGACCAGCACAGTCTCGGCGGCGAAGCCGCCCGCGGTCAGGCGGGTGATACCGAAGTAGTCCTCATTGGTGCTGTCGGTCGCGCCGAGCACCGCATTGCACTGCGGCACGCCGGTGCTGAGCACGCGGAACATCAGGCCGCGCCGGTCGACGTTCCAGCTCGTGCCGCGCGCGGCGGAGCCGGCGACGACGATGTCGGGCAGGTTCGAACTGAGCGAGCGGTTTTCGGTCACCGCGCGGAAGCGCAGGCCTAGGGGCTGGTTCGGCTGACTGTAGGCACGATCCCAGACCAGCGCACCGGCCGCGGTCAGGCGCAGGATGCGACCGGCAACGGCGCCCGCCGGTGCCGGCAGGTTTTCGTCGCCAACCACGATCAGCTGGGACGGCGGCGGTGGCACCGGCGACAGGGTCGGTCCGGCCTCGATGATGTCGTAGCCGATCGCCCGGCTGCCGGCTGTGGTGGTATTGCCGAACACCCGCGTCCACAGCGGCCTGCCGTCACAGTCAATACGCAGCACGTAGATATGTGTGTCGGTGCGCACCATGGAACCGGTGAGTGCGAAACCGGTGCCGTCGCGCAGTTCGACGATCGCGTTCGCGGCCGTGCGCGTGCTGCCGCCAACGCGGTAGGCGTATTGCCACAGCGCCACGCCGTTGTCGTCGACGCGCGTGACCAACGCCTCGATGCCGGTGCTGACCCGGCGCGTGCCGGCGATGATGCTGCCGGTGCGCGGACAATAGTTGACCGACTTGACGTCCTCGCCAGCGTCGTTCGCCGGCCGTTCGCCGTAGTAGGCTTCGAAATTCTGCGCCTGCGCGAGCGGTGCGATCAGGCCGGCCAGCGGCAGTGCGAGCGCGGCGAGCAACTGCGTGCGCAGTGGATTGCTTTTCAGGGATTTCATGCATGATCTCCGTTGACTTCGGGTTGTCATTGCGATGTTTGTCCACGCACGACGGGCCCCTTCGCCGTGACGCAAGGAAGTTCCGAGCAAGTAGTTGGACTGGCGCTTCTGTGACCTGCACCAGGTCTCCGCAATCCCGGCCGGACACCTGCTGCGCAAGCGCCCGGCAACTCCGCGGAAGGATTCCGCTAAAGCAAAAAAGGATTTACCACACTTGTTAATAACTTCCCTTGCAGGTCGACGAGGAAAGCTCCTCTCCTTCCTCTGTCTGCAGACGTCTTTTCAACTGTCTGCCCAGTGTCGAACGCCCTGCAGTGCGCAAAGCGAACAGCGCGCCTCGCCCGACGGCGACATGTTAATACGTGCATTTTTTATTTTGTTGATGCAGCACAGCAAAAACGCAGCACACGCGGACATTTCTTCGGTGCACGCACCCAGCCCTTGTTCGCACAGCAAGCAGCAGCGAGAACTTAATGTATTTTTTACATTAATTAATTTTCATCTCAATCAACGCACCGCCGGCAGCAGCTCAGGCCGGACCGCGACAGCTAGGGCATGTCGCAAGCGTGCCGGACCCGCCGGACGCCCGGTAGGCAGCCGCCGCTCCCTGGCCTAAGATCAGGACCGCGCGCAGCTTGCCGGCGAGCGGAACGCCGCTGCGCACCGAGAGACCAGCAGCCACAGCAGGTCTACCGCGCAGGCGCTGGAGGCGCTGGCGGCGGACAGGAAGAACCTATGTTCCGTATCCTCGTCGCCAACAGTAAAGGCGGCTGCGGCAAGACCACGATCACCAGCACGCTGGCCGGCTACTACGCCCGGGCCGGGCGCATGACCAGCCTCGTGGACTGCGATCCGCAGGGCTCTTCCCTGGGCTGGAATCAGTCGCGCGGCGCGCACCGGGCGCCCGTGCGGGCCCTCGCCAGCAACGATCCGGTCCATGGACTCGGCGCCGGCTGGGTGCTGCGCCTGCCCAGCGACACCCAGGTGCTGCTGATCGACACGCCAGCCGGCCTGCGGCCGCACGAGTTCGCCCCGTTCGCGCGCCATGCGGATGTGCTGCTGGTGCCGGTCGTGCCCTCACCGCTGGACCTGCGCGCGACACTCGGCTTCCTCGACGTGGTGCGGCGCCTGCCCGAAGTGCGCCAGGGCAAGCTACGCGTCGCTCTCATCGCCAACCGCGTGCGCGAGCGTACCGTGGCCGTGCGCGATCTTGACGCGACCCTGCAGCGCCTGACCCAGACCTGCCTCGTCCGCGTGCGCGATTCGCAGATCTACCTGAAAATGGCCGCCGCCGGCATGAGCCTGTTCGAGGACGACAGCACAGCCGCGCGCGGCCATCGCGACGACTGGGCGCCACTGATCGAATGGCTAACGCTGCGCGAGCAGGAGCGCCGCGCGCACGGCAAGGTCGCGTTCCTGCCGGCGGCGCGGCCCGGTACGGGCTAGCCCGAGACCGCTCCGCCGACACTCGCCGCCTCGCTCATCGCGCCACCGGCTTTCACCCGGATACGCGTCGTCGTGCCAACACAGCCGCGCGCGAACGGCGCGGCGCGGCGGGTGACGGCGCTGCACTATCGGCAAGCCTCGCCAGTCCCAGCGCCTCCTGCCGCCGTCGCGGCAGGCTCTGGACCGCGTGCGAATAGGACCACTGGACGAGTTCGCGCAGATACGCCACCGGAAAACTGCCCACGTCGACAATCGTGATCCAGCGAAAGCGCCCCATATAGCGTGCCGGCTTGACGCCGGGCATGTCGGTGAGTTCGACGAATCGCTCCGCGGTCACACGAAAGCTGAAGCGCCAGCGCTCCGGTTCGCTGGTCTTGAACCAGGCGAAGTTTTTCTCGCCGACCGAGTAGACCAGGACATTGCTCGGCTCGCCGAGCAGACGTTCATGGGCGGCAGTCAAGCTGCGGCAGAACGCTTTGGCCTGTTCGACATTCATGGCGATGCTCGCGCTCCGGTGAGGCGCGCCATCGTAGCGGCAGACCGCACCGGTCGTCAGCACAGCGGCCCGCGGCGCGATCCCGGCTATGCATTGGGGGCTATGCCACGCGGCTGCGTCAAATCATTCAGCGGCGTAGCTCCCGGCGGGCTACGCGTTTGCAGCCCTGCGTGCAGCACTTCGCCTCGTCGCAACGAACGAAAGGTCACGCGCGCATCCGGGCATGCCGTTTAGCGTGAACTTAACCCCCACTACGAACCCGATCGTATTCAATCGACAACCGCTGCGCCCTGCGTCCGCCATGGCGACACCAGTCACGACGCTAGCGGATACCACGGCAGCGGACATCAAAGGGAAAAATATCATGCGTCGCTGGCTTCACTACACAAGTCTCTGCATTCTCGCCGCCGGCGCATTGCCGGCCCAGGCCATGTACATCAACCCGCGCGGCACCGGCCAGGCACTGATCTTTCCGTACTACACCGTCAACGCGGGACAGCAGACCATCCTCTCGGTGGTCAATACGACCGACCGCGCGAAGATTCTATCGGTCGCATTCCGCGAGGCTTACAACGGCCGCCTCGTGCTGCGCTTCGACGTGATCGTCGGCGCGCACGACACCTGGGTCGCAACGACGTTCGCGCCCCCCGTGCAGGAAACCAACGGCACCGCACTCGGCGTGCCTGACGACAATTGCACCGTACCCCGTGCGAGCGAATGGACCGGGGTCATCGGCGGTATGACGTACCAGGAGTTCCTGCCGTTTGACTACACCGGCAGCGCCGCAGACGGCGGCCCGACCCAGGTGTCGCGCCTGCGCGAAGGCTATTTCGACATCATCGAGCGCGCCGAACTTAGCGGCGCCCTCGCGATTGCTGCGAACCAGCGCAACTGCGCCGCGTTCGACCCGCTGAACGCGCTCGTCGGCAACCCGGCGCTGACCCCGCCGGGCGGCGGCCTGCGCGGCAGCTTCGCCGTGGTGGACGTTGCCCAGGGCACGATTCTCGGCGGCAATGCCACCGCGATCGACGGCTTCTCCACGACGGCACTGTTTTCGCCGACGGTACCGGCGATCGAGTACGACACATTCGCCGCCGTCAACGCCGGTGGTGGCAACGTCAGCGCGCAGGTTCCGGTCGGCGGCAAGCTCGTCGAACTGACGTTTCCGCCGGCGCGCAGCGTGGATGCGCTGTCCGCCCTGCTGATGACCGACTCGCTGCTGGGCGACGTGACGAACGAAGCAGGCCTCGGCAGTCATAGCGAATGGGTCATCACCGCGCCGACCAAGCGCTTCCACACCGACCCCTTCCGCGCGCGGACACAGCTCGCACCGTTCACGAGCCCGTTCGGCACGCCCCACACCAACGCGTCATGCGTGCCCTTCAGCGCCAGCCTGCATGACCGCACAGGCCGCAGCATCCCGGTGCCGCCGGATTTCGTGTTCGCAACGTCGCCGCCGCTGCAACTGCCACAGTACGCGCTATGCCACGCGATGGATGTCGTCAAGTTCGGTTCGCCGATTGGCCCTTCAGGTACACCGGTGCTCAGCTCTGCCATTGGCACTCACGTCGGCAACACGACACCCGCCACGGAAACCGGCGCCCTGGAACTCAAGCTCGGCGACTTTGGAGCTACGCGCAGCCATCTGCCGGCAGGAATTTCCGGTCCGGGCCTGCGCGGCCTGCCCGTGATCGGCTTCGAAGCGATCAAGTACGTCAACGCCAATCTGCTGCCCGGCGTGCTCGCCAACTACACGCTGGGCCGCCCGCTCAACACCACCGCGAGCTGCACCAGCGCCAGCGGTGCGGCAATCGCCTGCCCGTAGCAAAACCGTCGAACAACGCCGTGCGTGTCTTTGCTTTTGGAGCCCCCTTGAGTCAAGGGGGTGAAGAGTGATCGCTCAGAACCACAGGTTCTGATCACTCTGAACGCCTAACGGGCCGGGTGAAGAGTGATCGCTCAGAACCACAGGTTCTGATCACTCTGAACGCCTAACAGGCCGGACGGCCAAACGCGCAGCGTTTGGCCAAGGTTGTGGAGATCTGGTGCACGCCCCAAGGGCAACGCCGTCTTCGTGTGCTGAGGCGTAAGGACGTGCGGATGGCCCGCGATCCGTCGTTCCAGCGTGGTGAGCGTTGTCGCCACGACCATCGACCGGAGTGATCGCATGAAGCTGTTCCGCACTGCCTTGCTACTCGCCCTGCTGCCGTTGCTGTCCGCCTGCGCCGGCAGCCCCGAATCGCTGGCCAAGGACCTGCAGGCCGCCTTCGAGAAGGGCGACATGGATGCTGTCCTTGCCCTCACGCAACTCGACGGCACACCGTCGGATCTGCGCTTTTTCCTGATGGACCAGGTCATCGACTGCGGCGCGGCGGATACCGCCTGCGCGGCCAGCGCAGCGCCACTGGACGATGATTTCAAGAAAAGCCTGGCCGGCCTGGCCGAGCAGGGTCTCGAAGCGGCGGTCATGCCCGAAGGCCTGATCGTGCTGCAGATCAAACAGAAGGATGGCCAGGGCAGCGGCAAGGCACAGATGCCGTATGCCAAGGTCGACGGCAAGTACCGACTCGTCGCGCAGCGCTATACCGCCGCGAAGCTGGCCGAAATGCGTGCGACGACGAACCAGCAGATATTCGACAAAATGCTCGCCGCGGGCATCTACGATTCCGCCGCTGGCGAGCGCCGCACCGACTGGAAGGACACGGCAACGGAGTTGCCCGCCGACGGCGGCGAACCCGGCCAGGTGCTGGTCAGGACCAGCACGGCGCTGCATGCAGCCGTACTCGCCAATGACCCGGATGCCGCGGTCAAATCCGGCGATGGCTTTGCCAAGATGGTACTCGGCGACAAGGACTACGACGGTAAGCCCGTCGAACTCGAGCTGCGCAAAGCCAAGCTGCGCGCCCAGTCGATGCGCTTCCTGCACGAGGTCAAGGTATCCGGCGGCTGGATCCGTGGCGAGGAAGCCGTACTCCTCGTCGATGCCAAGGACGGCATTGGCTGGATCAGTCGCGGTGCGCTGTTCATGAGCAAGAACGAGGGGCAGTGGGGCATCAGCGGCAAGCAGCTCATCAGCTATCCGCAATAGATCCGGCAACAACTATCCGGATGGAGAACGCGCGCAAGCTCCGCTTGCGCCGTTCGATTGAGAAAGGAGTTTTGCTCCTTTCTCAACAACCGGTCAAAGCTCGAAACCGTTGCGGGAAATCACATCGCTCGCGGCAAGACTCAGGATTTCGAAACCGTCCAGCCGCGCCTCGCCGCTCGCGCCGGCACTCGTGGCCACGGCGAGATCAAGCACGCCGTCACTGACCGTGACGACATCGCCCAGACGCAGTGCCTGGCGCAGACCCGCCCAGCGGTACAGATCGAACCCCGCCAGCAGCGGCGTACCTTCGAGCGCGACATCGATGCCGCGGGCGACCGCCGTGAACCAGCGCCATTCGGAGAAATGCAGCACAACCAGATAGCGTCCGTTCGGCACATTCACCGCATAGCTGAAGGCCGCACCGCGCCGCGTCGTGCGGTACAGCGCATCGTCCTGCGTGCCGAGCAGCGTGGTCACGCCGCTGGTCAGCGCCTCGGTTGCGCCGCCGGTGAAGCCGCCGTCGGCGGCAAAGGATTGCCCGGTGCTCAACGTCAGCGCGCTACCGCCGCTGTTGATCGCATGCACCGCCGGCCGCGGCACACCCGCGCCGAGTACGAGCACACTCGCGCGCGCGGTCGTGGTGAGCGCACCGTCGTTCGCGCGCACTTCGACGCGATACAGCCCCGCCCGTGTCGGCGTGAACCACGCCAGCGCCGGGTTCGCCGCGTCGACCTCGATAGTCTCTGCGAGCGGGCTTTCGATCAGCTGGAAGGTCACACCGGCAACGGCCTGCGGCTGCTCGTCATCGTCGACGAGCGCGCGCAGGCGCAGCGGTTCGCCGACGCGCGCGACGGGCTCCAGCCATAGCGCCACGCGCGGCGCGCGATTCGACGGCACCGGATGGGTGACGCGCACGCTGCGCGAGAACGTCGTAGCGCCGCCGTAGCCGGCGAAGAAGCTCGTGCCGGTCGCCTGCAGCCGCAGCAGCGTCGTCGCGTTGGCCGGTATCGCCAGCGACGCGGTGCTGAAGCTGGTCGTGCCGATCGCTGCGCCGCTGAGTGCGCCGAAGGTGTAGTCGATCGCCGTGGGCTGCGCATCCGCCGGGACGGTGCCAGCGCCGGCCAGGTTCGCCGCGCCCGTATACCAGCGCTGGGCAGCGGTCGGCGCGCTCAAGGCGACGCGCGGCCCGGTCGCGACCATCGGCAGACGCCAGCGCTGCGCAAGCATCCACGGCGCGAGCTTCGCGACCTTGTACGACTCGGTCCAGATGCCGTGGTCGCCGGCCGCGAATTCGGTATACAGCGGGTCGCCGCCACCAGCGCGCAGCGTCGCCACGCTGGTGCGCGAATTGGCCACGGGCACGGTGCCGTCATTGACCGCATGGAAATACCAGGCCGGCGTATTCCAGAGCCGGTCGCGATCAATCGTGCTGCTGATCACACCGGCCGGACAGATCGGGATCGCCGCCGCCGCGACCGCGTCGTAGCGCTGCAGGAAACCGATCGTGCCGCCGCCGCCCATCGAAAGGCCGGACACATAGAGCCGCGCCGGATCGAAGCCGAATTCGCGCTGCACGTCATCGAGCAGATCGGCAAGGCCGGCCGTCGGGTTGTCGTTGCCCCACCACTCCGGTGTCTGCGGCGCGGCCATGATGAGGGGTTGGCCCAGCGTGGCCGCATCCTCGGCGAGCTTGAACGCGCCGTTCGCACGATTGCCGAGTTGCGCGGTGTTGTTGCTGCCGGTCTCGCCGGCGCCGTGCAGGAACAGCAGCAGCGGACAGCGCCGGTTCGCGCAGGCCGCCGGCACCTGGATGCGATACGGCAGCGCGAATCCGTTGCCGCCGTCGACCGTGACCGTGCGGTAGACGAAATCGTTC
>JAAFHE010000470.1 GCA_013298265.1 Lysobacterales bacterium
CGTGCCGCGCTGGTCGCGTTCGGCCAGCAGCACTCGCTGGCGATCTACCTGCAGCCCGGCGGCAACGACAGCGTGCATCCCCTGTGGCCGGACAACCCGCGCCTCGCGTTTCGTATTGCCGCGGCCGATGTCGAGCTCGAATTCCGCCCGCTCGATTTCATCCAGGTCAATTCGGCGATGAACGAAGCCATGATCGCGCATGCGCTCGATCTGCTCGATCCCAAGCCCGAAGATCGCGTGCTCGACCTGTTCTGCGGCCTCGGCAATTTCACCTTTCCCTTGGCGCGGCGCTGTGCCCACGTCGTCGGCGTCGAAGGCGAGCACGGCCTGGTCCAGCGCGCCCAGGAAAACGCGGCGCGCAACGGCATCGCCAACGTCGAGTACCACGTCGCAAACCTGCTCGACGACCAGCGCGACACGCCCTGGGCGCGGCAGCGCTTCGACCGGATCCTGCTCGACCCGCCGCGCTCCGGCGCCCAGGCCGTGTTCGACTATCTGCCGAAGAAAGGCTGTGACCGCATCGTCTACGTGTCCTGCCATCCGGCCTCGCTCGCGCGCGACGCGGGAATCCTCGTGGAAAAGCACGGCTTCAAGCTCAAGGCCGCCGGCGTGATGGACATGTTTCCGCACACCGCGCATGTGGAATCGATTGCGCTGTTCGAACGCTGAGAACGGAGGCACCGCATGGGTATCGAAATCGAACGCAAGTTCCTGCTCGCCTCGGACGCCTGGCGTTCTCAGGTATCGCGCTCGCAGCGTCTGGTGCAGGGCTATCTGGTCAGCGCCGCAGCGGTCACCAGCGGCGCGGCGCGCAGCTCGGTACGCGTACGCATCGGCGGCGAGCAGGCCTGGCTCAACATCAAATCCTCGAACCTCGGCCTCGCGCGGCAGGAATACGAATACGAAGTGCCGCTCGCGGATGCCGAAGCGATGCTCGCGCGCCTGTGCGACGGCGTGGTCGAGAAGATCCGCCATTACGTCGCACACGCGAATCACGAGTTCGAGGTCGACGAATTCTTCGGCGCGAACGACGGCCTCGTCGTGGCCGAGCTGGAACTGGATTCGATCGACGAAGCCTACGAGCGGCCCGACTGGCTCGGACAGGAAGTCAGCAGCTTGCCGCGCTACTACAATCTCAACCTGATCGCACATCCGTACTCGGCCTGGACCGCGGCCGAGCGGGAAGGACTCGACTGAATGCTGGTAATTGGAATTGCAGGCAAGGAGCTCGCCGCCGCGGAGCGCGACTGGATCAGCGCGCCGGAAGTCAGCGGCGTCATCCTGTTCAGCCGCAACTTCGCGTCGCGCGACCAGGTCACGGCGCTCATCGACGACATCCGCGTGCTGCGCGGCGATGAGTTCCTGCTCTGCGTGGACCAGGAAGGCGGGCCGGTACAGCGCTTCCGCGAAGGCTTCACACGCCTGCCCGCGCTGGCCCGGCTCGGCGAGATCCACGACACCGATCCGGCGCGAGCGGTGGCCCTGGCCGAAGAACATGCCTGGGTCATGGCGAGCGAGATGCGCGCCCTCGACATCGACATCAGCTTCGCGCCGGTCGTCGATCTGAAACGCGGCAACCGCGCGATCGGTGAACGCGCCTTCCATGACGACGTGCGTGTGGTGTCGGAGCTGGGCCTGGCCTACCTGCGCGGCATGCGCCTGGGCGGCATGGCGGCGACGCTGAAACATTTCCCGGGCCATGGCTCGGTGCTCGAAGACACGCATTTCGACGCGGCCACCGACACGCGCTCGCTGGAAGAGCTGCGCGAGACCGACCTCGCCGCATTCGCCGACGGCATCGACGCCGGCGCGGAAGCGATCATGCTCGCGCATGTGACCTATCCCGCCGTCGACGCCGTGCCTGCAGGCTATTCGCGCGTCTGGATCGAAGACATCCTGCGTGGCGAGATGGGCTTTCGCGGCGTGGTCTTTTCCGACGACATCGGCATGGCCGCGGCGGAATCCGCCGGCGGCGTGGCCGCGCGTATCGACGCGCACCTGTCCGCCGGTTGCGATCTCGTCCTGGTCTGCAGCCCGGTCCTGGTCGCTGAATCCATCGCCGCCGTGCGCGGCCGCGCGCCCTGCGCGCCCGAACGCATCGCCACCCTGCGCGGCATGATCGCGTCGACCTGGCAGTCCCTGGTCGACAATCCGCAACGCACCCGCTTCATCGAACGCCTCGCCGCGCTCGATGTCACCGCCTGAGTGAAATCATGACCCGACCCAGCCTCTCCGACGCGTTGGCCAAAGCCGACCTGATCCACGATCTGCCCGTGCTCGATGCCGCCATCGTGAAGATGGGTGCCGAGATCGACACCGCCATCGCGGGCGAACACGTCGTGTTCGCGACCATCATGCACGGCGGCATGCTGTTCGCGGCCAAGCTCGCGCTGGCCATGAAGAGCGACATGGAATTCGACTACATCCATGCAACGCGCTACCGCGGTGCGACCAGCGGTTCGGAACTGCACTGGCTGCGCCAGCCGGCCGCGGTGCTGGCCGGGCGCACGGTGGTGCTGGCCGACGACATCCTCGACGAAGGCAAGACGCTCAAGGCCATCCGCGATTTCTGCCTCGACCGCGGCGCGCGCCGCGTCATCGTCGCCGTGCTCTGCGCCAAGCGCCACGGCCGCTGCGTGCCCGGTGTCGATGCGGACTACTGCGGCGTCGAAGTGCCGGACCGCTACGTCTTCGGCCACGGCATGGACTACTACGAACAGGGCCGCAACCTGCCCGCCATCTACGCGATCTGAGGGAAGTCCCATGGCACTGGATCTGGCCATCATCGGCGGCACCGGGCTGTATCAGTTTCCCGGATTGGAAAATGTCACGCAGCGCAACGTGGAGACGCCGTATGGCGCCGCCTCGGCGCCCGTCGTCTGCGGCGAGATCGGCGGCCGGCCGGTCGCCTTCCTCGCACGCCACGGCGAAGGCCACAGCGTGCCGCCGCACCGCGTGAACTACCGCGCCAATCTCTGGGCGCTGCACAGCCTCGGTGCGCGTCGCGTGATCGGCGTCAACGCGGTCGGCGGCATCCGCGACGACATGGGCCCGCGCGTGGTCGTGATACCGGACCAGGTCATCGACTACACCCACGGCCGCATCACGAGCTTCTGCGATGCCGACGGTGCCGAGGTCAAGCACATCGACTTCAGCGAACCCTATACGGCGAGCCTGCGCCAGTCGCTGCTGACCGCCGCCGCGAGCGCCGGCGTGGCCGTCGTCGACGGCGGCTGCTACGGCGCCACGCAAGGCCCACGTCTGGAAACGCGCGCCGAGATCGCGCGCCTGCGCCGCGACGGCTGCGACCTCGTCGGCATGACCGGCATGCCCGAGGCTGCACTCGCGCGCGAGCTCGAACTCGACTACGCCTGCATCGCGCTGATCGCCAACTGGGCCGCCGGCTGCGGCGACGAAGCCGAGATCAGCCTCGACGAAATCTTCGCCAACCTGCGCGATGCCACCGCGCTGGTGCCGCGTATCGTGACTGCCCTGCTCGCGAAGTAGCGCCGCATCGTTTCCGCGGCGGCATCCCGACGTCGCCGCGTCGTGCTGGCTCGCTGACGCGCGTCGCCTTTCCGTCGTTCGCCGCGTGACGCGGCTCACATACGACAGCGTTCATGCGCTCGCACTTTCAGATCGGCTGAGTATACTCGTACACGCGCGGCGTATTCGGCTCGGGGGAGAAGTCTGCCGCGCATTCGTCCAGCTACGTTCGAGGGAAAGTCATGCAATTCGGTACGGTAAAGTGGTTCAACGACGCCAAGGGTTTCGGATTCATCGCGCCCGAAAGCGGCGGCTCGGATGTATTCGTACACTTCTCGGCGATCTCGGCCAAGGGCTTCCGCACCTTGCAGGAAGGCCAGCGCGTGAGTTTCGTCGTCAGCGAAGGCCCGAAGGGCGCCCAGGCCTCGGCGGTGTCGCCGGTCCTGTAGGCGTTTCCCGTCGCGTCGCTTTACACAAAGGCCCCGCAGTGTCGGGGCCTTTGTCCGCGCTGAGAGGGTGTTTACAAAATGCCGAAAATTGCCATGTCATGTGTTTTGGAGCCCTCCCCT
>JAAFHE010000471.1 GCA_013298265.1 Lysobacterales bacterium
GTATGGGCGCTGCTGCTGGTCGGCCTCGCGTTCCTGGCGCAGATGCCGGTGCGCTGGCGCTGGGCCGGCATAGGCGCTGGCCTGCTGCTCGCCCTTGTCGCGATGCTGGTGTCGTGGCTGCTGCAGCTGCCTTGGCTGGCCCTGGTCGGCGAGACGCTCAGTGGTGTAACGACGAGCGGCGGCGAGGTGTCTCGTGTGGACGCGGCGCTCGCTTACATCGACGGCCTGTTCGGCCAGAACAACTGGCATCTGCTCTGGCCGTTGCTGGTCGCGTGTGTGATCTGGCGCCGCGACGTGCTGCGCGGGCAGCGCGAAGCGGCGTTGCTGGCACTGCTTGTGGCCGGCGGGCTCGCGGCGCTGTTCGGTCTGTTCGTATTCACGCCGGCCGCGAAATGGGCAGCCAGCGAGACCGCGACCAACCGGCTGGTATTGCATTGGGTCCCGTTGGCGATCAGCCTGCTCGCGCTGCTGCTGCGCGATGTGCCGTGGCCTGCTCGTACACCTCCCGCGTCGCCGCGCTGACTGCCGCGGGACGGTAGTGCTCGCGCCAGCGCAGACGGCCCGCATGGCCCAGGCGCTCGCGCAGAATCGCGTCGTTGCCCAGCGTGCCCAGCGCCGCGGACAGTGCTGCCGCGTCGCCCGGTGGAACCAGCAGTCCGCTTTGTCCGGCGGCAACGACCTCGCCCACGCCGGAACCGGCGATCGCGCTGGCGACGCAGGGCAGTCCGGCTCTCATCGCCTCCAGCAGCACCATTCCGAAGGCTTCGGCCCGATCCAGCGAAGGCAGGCAGAAAATTTCCGCCTGGGCATAGGCCTGTTGCAAAAACGCATCGTCGACCTGGCCGGTCATCCGTACACGCTCCTGCAGGCCGCGTTGCTGGATTTGCTCGCGCAGTGCCATCTCCCGCTCGCCGCCACCGATCAGAACCAGGGCAAAGTCCGGTAGCGAAACCATGCTGTCCAGCAGCACATCGAACCCCTTGTAGTGGCTCAGACGGCCTACGGCGAGCAGACGCCGTTTGCCGGCGGGCCACAACGGTGAGCCCATTTCCGGCACGCTCGCGTCGCCGAGCGCGAGCGGTACGACGACAGTCTTGTCGCGCCAGCGGGCGAGTGCGTGGCTGGCGTCGCGATATGCCGCCGACGTGGCGATTACCGCATCGGCGCGGCGCAGCAGCGCCTGCTCCCATGGGCGGTAGAACGGATACGCAAAGCGCAGCAGACGGCTCGCGCTGTCCAGCGGAATGTCCGCGTGCCAGTGTACGACCCAGGGCAGCCGTCGCGCCGCCGGTACCAACAACGCGGCGAAAGCCGAGGTGTTCGGCACGTGGATGTGCAGCAGATCGGGACGGTGCCGGGCGATGCAGTGCTGCAATTGCAGCGGAAAGGCCGGGCTCAGCGGTGCGTAGGCGAGCTGGCCAAGGCGTCCGACTTCGCGCACGACGACGGCACCATCGTTGCGCTGGACCGTGCGCCAGCGGCGCTCGGCGGCATGGGCCAGTACGACAGCCACGTCTCCATTCGCGGCCTGTTCGCGCGCGAGGATCGCGGTGAAGGTTTCTATCCCGCCCGGCGCGGGCGGGTAGTACTTGCCGAGATGGAGTACGCGCATGCGGCCCGTCAGGCCTGCCGGTTGCCGGTGTCCGATCGTGCCGTCACGCTGCGGCGCAATGTGGTCAGTTCTTCTTCGAGTATGGCGAGCTTCTGGTTGAGGCGCCGGATCTGGCGCTCCTGGCGCGAGCGCTCGATATCGAGTTGCAGCAAGCGCAGCAGGATCAGCGAGAGGCCGATGATGATCGGCAGCACCGGCGGATAGGCGATGCCGCTCAGATGCGCCAGCCAATCGATGGTGCGCGGAACGAAGCCGAGCACCAGGGTCGCCGCCGCGACGATCAGCCACCACAGCGCATAGGGGCCATGCAGGTGATCACGCCGCACCAGATAGAGAATGCTGCCGGCCAGAGCCAGGCCGAGCAGGGCCGCGGTGATCTGGGCGTTCATTGAGCGGGAGCCTCTGTGCCGCGGCCGCGGCGTTCGCGGGCACCGACCCGGGCGATGCTGAGCACCGTCGTTGCGACCATGTAACGCGCGACGGTGAACCAGGACGAGAAAATGCGCGAACCGCCATTGCGTCGGGCCGACATCACGGTCGGCGCTTCCGCGATGCGCAGCGACTTGCGGCGCAGCAGGATCAGCACGCCTATGTCCTGATAGTCGATCAGGCTCGCCTCACGCGAAGCCAGCGCACGGATCGCACGGCGGCCGTAGACACGCAGCCCGGAGGTGAAGTCGGTGACGCTGAGCCCCGTGATCAGCCGGAAATAAGCCCAGGCCACGCGCTTGGCAGCGCTGAGCCGCTCAGGGCAAATACCGATGGTCACGTCAGAACCGCCCTCTATATGCGCGTGCAGTAGCCGCGGTAGCTGGTCCGGATGGTGCTGGCCGTCGGCATCAAGTGTGATGACGCGTTCATGCCGGTTGCGCAGGGCATAGCGCATTCCGGCCTGGGTCGCGCCCCAGGCCCCCAGCTGGAACGGCAGCGTAATAACCGTGGCGCCGGCCTGTGCCGCGGCGGCGGCCGTGTCGTCCGTGCTGGCATCGTTGATCACCAGCACCGCACAATCCAATGCAGCCATCACGCCGCGCACAACCTCACCGACCGTGTCCTGCTCGTTGCGGGCAGGTATCACGGCCAAGCAGGGACATGGGCCAATCTGTTGATTTGACACGGTGCTCCGGCTTGCGCCAAAAACCGATTGTCCCAAGCAGGGTCAACCAACGTCAACGCAAAATAAAGTGCGTGTAAGGTGTCCGCTCCCATGACCCGGCTGCGTTACTAGCTTCCGAGTACCCGTGTGGGTGCCGAACAGGTTCATCAGAATAAGGGAAATCGCCAGCAAATCCGTCGCTAAGGCATTGACGGCGTTTGATTGTGCTGATTACACTCCTTTTCTGTCGGGCCCCATGAATTATCCGTGGGCAGGAACTGCGCTTCCGCCCGATCCAACTTGGGAGAGTACAAATGAAGGCCAATGTCATGATGAAGACGCTGTCGCTGGCGGTGTTGGGTCTGGTGGGTTTGTCGTTTGCCGGCGCCTCCATGGCGCAGTGTCCGACCGATCCGGCCGCTCCGACCGGTCCCTGGAGCTCGAAGTCGGTTCTGGGTGGCGCAATCGCCATCACGACCCCCGGCCTGAACGCCACCACCTGCAAGATGGATGCATCGATCACGTCGACCGCTTTCGGTTCGGCATTCGTACGCGACAACACGCCGACTGCTGAGCCGCGCTACCGCGCTTCGTTCCTGGTTGATGTGGATGCGCTGACCGGGCTGAACTCGATTCAGTCGGTGCGCCTGCTCAGCGTCAATACGGACACGCCGTATCTCGGCATCACCGAAGCGCTGCGTGTATCGGTCTCGGGCAATCTGGCCGGCACCGCCAAGGTTCTCGGCATCGTTGCCGGTTGCGAGGGCCAGCCCAGCAACCTCTGCTCGAACACGGTCGCCCTGCCGGCCACCGGCACGCAGAGAGTACAGATTGAATGGGTCAAGGGCGCAGCCGGCGTCGTCCGCGTGTGGCTGAACAACACCACCGAAGCGAGTCCGAATCTGACGCTCAACGGCAACACGAACGGCTGGGCAGTCGACTTCGTAACGATGGGCTTGTCGAACCCGAGTCCGAACTTCCGCACGGTGCAGACCAATCGCGTTGTGAAGTTCGACGAGTTCGATTCTCGCCGCACAACGTTCATCAACTGATTCGTCTCTGCCGTAATTTTGCGCCCGCTTTGATAACAGGAGTGACTTATAAATGAAGAATAATCTGATGCTCGCGGTTGCCGGTACCCTGGCCCTGTTCGGTGGCCAGGTTGCCGCGCAGACCTGTGCCAGCCCGCTGCCGATCAGGTCGAACGTAGCGGTTTCGGGTGACACCTGTACCGCGCCGAACTCGCTGCCGTCGTACGGTGGCACGACCAGCGCCCAGAACGAAATCGTGTACAGTTTCGTGGCTGGTCCGACTCCGCCCGCCTACGGCAACCTGACAATCACG
>JAAFHE010000472.1:0-1847 GCA_013298265.1 Lysobacterales bacterium
CGATGGCATCGCCTCCCCGTGCGACCGCCGCCGGGCCGGCGCCGTCACAAGATGTTGCACTCGATCAAACGGCGGCAGAAGTGATCGAGATCCCCGGATGCACGCCCTGGCAACTCCCTGGAAGTCATTGCGAACGCCAGATAGTTATCTATTAATCTATCTATTAATCAATAATTTGGATTGGACCACCGGCGCTCACGCGCAGCCGCAGTGGGCGACCGCGCGCCGCATTCCTGGTGCATGGCCCACCCGTGCATACAGGCGGCTGTGATCTGTCGCCTACCTCGCGCCCGTATAAACCTCTTGATACCGGACAACAATGGCAACGATCCTGCACGGCAATTGCCGCGGCAAGCATATTCAGGGGGCGATTCGTGGCGCATGCACTGCTACGCCTGTTGCTGTTGTGCACCCTGGTGCCGGGCTGGCTCGCGATCGCCAGCGCCGCGCCCATCCTTGACCTGACCGCCGGACAGACGCGCGCGCCGCTGGCCGCGGTCACGACTTACGCGGTCGACGCACGCGGCGAGGCCAGCGCCGCAGCGATGTTCGCCGACGCCGATGCCGGCCGCTTCCAGCCCGTACCGGCCGACAATCCGACCTTCGGCTTCGTCGACGGCGCCTACTGGTTCCATGCCCGCGTAGCCAATGCCAACCATGCCGATTCGCGCTGGCTGCTCGTGCTGGAATACGCCCTGCTCGACCAGGTCGATCTCTACGTGCGCCACGGCGATGATCCGATCACGCATTTCCAGTCCGGCGACCGGCATCCGTTCTCGCAGCGCTCGGTCAGCTACCGGCACCCGAACTTCTGGCTGCAGATCACGCCGGGCCAGCCGCTCGATCTGCTGCTGCGCGTACAGACCAAGAGTTCCATGCAGGTGCCGCTGACCCTGTACACGCCGACCGCGTTCATCGAGCTGGCGCGTGACGCACAGCTCGGCATGGGCGTCTACTACGGCATCCTGCTGGCACTACTTTTCTACAATTTAATTTTGTTCGTTTCGCTGCGCGACCGCTCGCATTTCCTCTACAGCCTGCATGTGCTCGGCTTCGGCCTCGTTCTGTTCTGCCTCAACGGATTCGCCTTCGAGTATTTCTGGCCGAACTCGACCTGGCTCGCCAATGCCGCGGTGCCGATGTCGATGTCGTTCGCCATGCTCGCGATGCATCTGTTCGCGCGCGATTTCCTCGAACTGCCGCGGCGCTCGCCGCTGGGCAACCGCGTGCTGCTCGTGCTGATGGCGTTTCATCTCGCGATGCTGCTGGCCAGCCCCTTCCTCGACTACCGCACCGCGGTGCTGATCGGCACGGCGATGGTGTTCCCGGGCGTCGGCGCCGTGATCGGCGCCGCCATCGCAGTGGCACGGCGCGGCTTCCGCCCGGCGCTGCTGTTCCTGTTCGCCTGGGGAATGCTGCTGGCCGGCACACTGGTCTATGCGATGGTGTCCTTCGGTCTGGTCAGCAAGACTTTCGCGACGGAATACGGCATGCAGATCGGTTCGGCCGCCGAGATGATCTTCCTGTCCTTCGCGCTTGCCTACCGCTGGGCCGCGCTGCGCGATGACAACGAGCGCATCGCGCGCGAAGCCAACGAACAGCTGGAGCAGCGCGTCGAGGAGCGCACGCAGGAGCTGTCCAGCGCGCTGCAGCAGCTCGGCGAGGCACATGCACGGCTGCGCGAGCACAGCGCGCGCGACGGCCTCACGGGCGTGTTCAACCGGCGCTATTTCGAACAGTGCTTCGCACCGTTGCTGGCGCAGTGCGTGGCGGACGCCAAGCCGTTCTCGCTGCTGATCACGGATCTGGATCATTTCAAGCGCGTCAACGACGAGCACGGCCACCTG
>JAAFHE010000472.1:1857-4048 GCA_013298265.1 Lysobacterales bacterium
CGACGACTGCCTGCGCTGCATTGCCGCGACGCTGCAGCACTGCGCCGGTGACAGCGCGATGGTCGCGCGTTTCGGCGGCGAGGAATTCGTCGTGCTGATGCCAGGCGCCGAAGAGCTCCGCGCGCGCCGCACCGCCGAGGCGATACGGCAGCGCATCGCCGCGCAGGTCTTCGCGCTGGAGGGCGGCCGCCAGTTGCACCTGACCGTCAGCATCGGCGCCGCTACGGCCTGCGGCGGCGTGGACGTGGAACCTGACACCCTGCTGCGCCGCGCCGACGATGCGCTGTACGAGGCCAAGCGCGGCGGCCGCAACCGCGTCGTGCAGGGATCCGCGGCGGCCCGAACCTCGCACAGGCTGTGACGACGCTCCGCCGTGGCACCGGTCAGCATCAGGTACCGCGTGCATAGGCACTGCCACTGACTGAGCAGGAGGTGGTTGCCGCCCGATCCGGATCGTCGCAAATCGATACATCGTGAACTGCGTCACTAATTTTTGCGGCGCAGCAACGCGCGCGGGCTCGCGATTGGCCGCACGATTCCGCCTTTGTCCGTTCGGGGGAACGTCATGCGCAAGACACTCGTTGTAGGACTGCTGCTCGCCTGTGCCGCGCTGCCGGCATCAGCGGCCAGCCCGACGCCGCAGGTCGTCACCGTACAGACGCGCGACGCCGCGCTGATCCAGCGCATGGCCGACCGGCTCGGGCATCTACGCGTGGATCGCATCAAGGGCACGGTCAGCGCGGAGATCGAACCCGGCGATCTCGTATGGCTGCGCACGCAGAGCGCCGACATCAGCGTGGACAAGACCGCGACCGAAGCGCTGCAGCTACAGACCTCGGGCCGTTCACTCGAGAGCATCCCGGGTTTCGCCTGCTACCGCACGGTCGAGGAGACGCAGGCCTCCGCGGATGCACTGATCGCCGCGCACCCCGCACTGGCGAGCAAGATCGACATCGGCGACAGCTGGGAAAAAGTCACGGCCGGCGGCAATCCCGGCTACGACCTGGTCGTGCTCAAGCTGACCAATTCGGCCGTTCCAGGCCCCAAGCCCAAGCTGTTCTCGATGACGGCGATCCATGCCCGCGAATACACCACGGCCGAACTCAACACGCGCTTCGCCGAGTGGCTGGTCAACAATCACGGCAGCGATCCCGAAGCGACCTGGCTGCTCGACCACAACGAGTTCCATCTGTTGCTGCAATCCAATCCCGACGGCCGCAAGAAAGCCGAAACCGGGCTTTCCTGGCGCAAGAACACCAACACCGCCTATTGCGGCGCGACCAGTGATTCACGCGGCGCCGACCTGAACCGCAACTACCCGTTCCACTGGGGCGGCCCCGGCGCGAGCAGCTCGGCCTGCCAGGACACCTATCGCGGCGCGAGCGCCGGCTCCGAACCGGAAACCCAGGCAGTCGTGAACTATGTGCGCAGCATCTTTCCGGACTTGCGCCCGGACGACACCACGACCGCGGCGCCGGATACCACGCAAGGCGCGTTCTTCGACATCCACAGCTTTTCGCAGCTCGTGCTGTGGCCCTGGGGTGACACCACGACGGTGGCGCCGAACGGGGCCGCGCTGGAAATCCTCGGCCGCCGCATCGGCTGGTTCAATGGCTATGACCCGCAGCAGTCGGTCGGCCTGTACGCCACGAGCGGCACCACCGACGACACCGCCTACGGCGAGCTCGGCGTACCGGCCTATACGATCGAGCTCGGCGTGGCGTTCTTCGAAAACTGCGCAAGCTTCGAGGCCAGCACCTATCCGCAAAATGTCAATGCGCTGCGCTACACGGCGCGCAGCCTCAGCGCGCCCTACCGGCTGCCGTTCGGTCCCGACGCCGTCGACATCACCGCCACGCCGGACCTCATCGTCGCCGGCGATACCGTGCGCATCGCCGCGCGCGTCGACGATTCGCGCCTGAATCGCACGCCACAGCCGCAGGCCGGCGCGCCGCCGCCGCCGAACACGCAGAACATCGCGTCGGCGCGCGCCTACGTCGATGCCCTGCCCTGGGCCGCGGGCGCGACTGCGCAGGCCATGAGCGCCACCGACGGTGGCTTCAACAGCGGCAGCGAAGCGGTGCAGCTGGATCTATCGACCAGCGGGTTCTCCAGCGGCCGCCACCTCGTTTACGTGCAGGGCGTCGACAGCAATGGCGACGCCGGACCGCCGAATGCGGTGTTCGTCGAC
>JAAFHE010000474.1 GCA_013298265.1 Lysobacterales bacterium
GCGATGCGCGCCAGCGCATCGATGTCGGTGATGCGCGAGAGCGCGATCAGTCGCAGCTTCGGATTCGCGTCGGAGGCGGCCACTTCGGCGAGCAAGCTCGGACGCGTCGCCCGCTCCAGCGCGGCGCTGCGCAGCGCCGTATCGGCGGCCTGCGCGGCCACGCGGTCGATCTCTTCGCCGGACAGGGTGTCCAGCTCGGCGATGCGCCGCTCCAGCGACGGCACGCCGGCACTGGCTCCAGTCAGCATGGCCAGATAGGCCGCACGCGACACGTCGCGCAGGCTGCTGTCCGGGTCGCCGGTGGAGCGCTCACGCCACGCTTCGTACTGGTTCAGCCGGCGCAGCGCGGTCAGACGCACGCTTGCGTCGCTGTCATTGCGCGCGATGGACGGCAGTGCGGCGACGAGTTCGGCGTCGTTGAGTTCAGCCACGGCGCCGCGTCGTGTCGCCACGTCCTTGCTTTGCCAACGGGGTTTGAACAGGAAGCGGGCAAGTTTCATGGTGCAGCAGACCTCGCAAACACAGTGCGGAGGCGCGCGGCGATGGTGCCGAGCGCGTGTCGATGAAGGGCCAAGCTCAGGCTAGGCTCTTGAGAATACGGAATCCTGCGAGCCAGACGCCGATCATGCCGCCAAAATTGGTCAGCAGGAAAACCAGCAAGGTGCGGGAAATGCGATTTTTCCACCAGCCTGTCCATATGCTGACGTCGTGACGCAGGCTGTCGAAATCGGCGACACGCGGCTTGCGCAGCCATACCTCGACGCCGGCGCTCGCCACGCCGGGCGGTATGCCGGGACGGAACGGCTTCAGCGGTGCTGCGATCGCCGCGGCCAGCACCGACAGCGGATGGCCGCCCCCGAGCAGCGCGCCGAGTCCGGCCAGCCCGCCGGTGAACGCGATCCAGTCGCGCAGCGCATCGGCGCCGAGCGCCGCATCGCGCGTGAACAGCAGGCCGACCGCGACGGCGATCACGACGAACATGCCCAGCGCCAGCCATTTCGGCCAGCGCGAGCCGGGCGGCACGGTATCCAGTGTCGCGCGCAGCGGCACCGGCGGTACGTTCTGTTCGGCGAGTTCGCGTTCGAGTCCGGTCAGGTGACCCGCGCCGACTACGGCCAGCACGCGGCGGACCGGGGTCTTGATCTGCTCTTCGCGCAGGCGTGCGGCCATGTAGCTATCGCGTTCAGAGATCAGGCTGCGGTACAGCGGTTCGGATTCCTTGGCGAATTCCGAGAACGCACTTTCCAGCATGTCGCCACGCTTGAGTTTTTCGATGTCCTGCTCGCCGATCTCGTCGCTGGACAGCACGCTCGCGCCGAGGCCGGTGAGTATTCCCATGCGGTCCCAGAAACCGACGCTGCGGTAGGCGCGCTTGAGCGTGACGCCAATGTCGCGGTCGATGAGCCAGACCGGGATCGAACGCGCGTCGGCCGCTTCGAACGCGGCCTTGAGCTCGGCCCCTGCCTCGATGCCGTATTGCTCGGCCAGGCGGCGCTGAAACGCGGACAGGGCCAGGTTCGCGGCGACCAGTCCGGCTTTGCCCTGGCGTATAACCTGGAACAAATCCATCTTGCGCAGGAGTTCCGGATCGCGCATCGAGGCATGGCGGTTGGAATCCAGCTCCACGGCGATCGCGTCGAACGGTTCGCGCTCGATCAGCGCCTGCACCGCGGCCACGCTCGCGCGCGACACATGCGCCGTGCCGAGCAGGACGAACTCGGTGCCGTTGAGGGTGATGCGGCGAATCGGTTGATCCTGTAGCGGATCAGGCGGCCCGAAGTCTTCCGGGCTAGGGTCTTCAGTCGTCACGGGGTTCTTCGGTTGTCATGGGCGAATCGCTGAACAGGGGAGGCGGAATCCGCGTTTGACGCCGCAGCCCCATTGCGGGAGCACGGGGCGTGCAGCAGACGCTTGGCAGGTCAATCAAGATCAGGTGTTGGGCGGGGTGTGCTCGGAACTTCCTCAATCGCGGAAACGGCGAATCAGGTCGCCATACGCATCGATACGGCGGTCGCGCAGGAAAGGCCAGATGCGGCGGACGTTCTCGCTGCGCTTGAGGTCGATCTCGGCGATCAGCAGCTCGCGCTGGTCGGTGCCGGCCTGGGCCAGGAATTCGCCCTGCGGTCCGGCGACGAAACTCGTGCCCCAGAACTGGATGCCGCGACCGCCTTCCGGCGCAGGCTCGAAGCCGGTGCGATTGCAGGCCAGCAGCGGGATGCCGTTGGCGACCGCGTGGCCGCGCTGGACGGTGATCCAGGCGTCGCGCTGACGCTGTTTTTCGGCGCCTTCGTCCTGCGGGTCCCAGCCGATGGCAGTCGGGTAAAGCAGCAGGTCGGCGCCGGCCAGCGCCATCAGGCGCGCGGCTTCCGGATACCACTGGTCCCAGCAGACCAGCACCCCCAGCTTGCCGACCGAGGTCTGGATCGGATCGAAGCCGAGATCGCCCGGCGTGAAATAGAACTTTTCGTAGAAAGCGGGATCGTCCGGGATATGCATCTTGCGATAGCGCCCGGCGATCGCGCGCGCGCGATCGAAGACGACGGCGGTGTTGTGGTACAGGCCCGCGGCACGGCGCTCGAACAGCGAGGCGACGACGACGAGCTTCAGTTCCTCGGCCAGCGCGCCGATGCGCTCGGTACTCGGCCCGGGAATCGACTCGGCGCGATCGAATTCGTCGACGCTTTCGTGCTGGCAGAAATAGGGGCCATTGTGCAGTTCCTGCAGCAGCACGAGATCCGCGCCCGCGGCGGCGGCTTCGCGCAGTCCCGCCTCGATTGCGTCCAGGTTGGCCGTGACGCTGCCGCGATCGGTTTCCTGCAGCAGCGCGACGCGCAAGGTCTGCCGTTTCATGCGACGACTCCTTTGGGTAGCTGCATGGTGACGCAGTGGAGGCTGCCGTTCTGCCAGATAAGCGGACGGCAGGGCACCGGCACGATGGCCCGGCCCGGGTGCGCCTCGCCAATCACGCGCGCAGCCTCGACGTCGGCGGCGTCGCCGTAGGCCGGAATCAGCACCGCGCCGTTGACGATGAGGTAGTTCGCGTACGACGCCGCCAGACGCCGCGCGCCGTCGCGGATCGGTCGTGCCCAGGGCAGGGCGTGCAGACGATACGGCTGGCCGTCCACCGTGCGCAGCGCTGCGAGCTCCTGCGCCATGGCGTTGAGTTCGGCGTAGTGCACGTCATCGGCATCGTCGCAGTCCTGGTAGACGATGGCCTGGTCCGGCGCGAAGCGTGCGAGTGTGTCGATATGCGCGTCGGTGTCGTCGCCTTCGAGATAGCCGTGGTCGAGCCAGAGGATGCGCTGCGCTTCCAGACCGTTGCGCAGCGCTTGTTCCATCTGCGCGCGGCTGAGTTCCGGGTGGCGCTGGCTCAGGCACTGCCAGGTCGTGAGGATGGTGCCGGCGCCGTCGGACTCGATGCCGCCGCCTTCCAGCGCCCAGTCAATGCGCCGGTGCGCGGCCGGTACGAACAGCCCGCGTGCGATGAGACCCTGCACGAGTTGATCGTCGCGACTGGCTTCGAACTTGCCGCCCCAGCCGGTGAAGCGGAAATCGGTCAGCTGGAAATGCTTGCCGTCGCTCAGTGTGATCGGACCGGAATCGCGCAGCCAGGTGTCGTCGTAATCGATCTCGACGAAATGCAGCCGGGCCGGATGGGCGCCGGCAGCGTGCAGCAAAGCCTGCGCGTGTGACCGGATGTCCGTATCCGCCACGCAGACGATCGCATCCTGGAAGCGCGTGATCGCGGTGATGAGTGCGGTATAGGTTGTTTCGACATCGGCCAGACGTTCTGACCAGTCGGTGTCGGCGTGGGGCCAGGCCAGCAGCACGGCGGACTGCGCTTCCCATTCGGCGGGCAGGCGCAATGCGGTAGTGGACGTCACCAGGGCATTCCTTCGATATCAGGGCATGCGCGGCGCGGCCGAACGTGGTTCGCCCCGGCGCGCTACGGGATCGCGCAGCATAGCGGACCGGGAAGCGCGGACCAAGCCCTTGCGGGACAAGGGCTTGCGCTGTAGCGGAAGCGAGGGACGAGGGGGCAGG
>JAAFHE010000473.1 GCA_013298265.1 Lysobacterales bacterium
TGGACAACACGCGTCGCTTCGCTCAACCGTGTGGACGAGGGACCGCTCCGCTTGGACAACCGTTGCACGAGCGCCTGTAGCCGCCAAGGTCGCTGTGCGACTCGCGCAACGGTTGCCCACAGCCTCGACCACACTCGCGCGAGTTGCCCACAGCCGACAGCTGAACATACAAGGTTTCATTTTTAGCTAACTATATTCGGAAGAAAGGAGCGCTAAAGCGCTCCCCGCTGAGCCAGGGACACAGGAACTCCGGCGCCGACGATGACGTGATCGAGGACTCGGACCTCGATTAGTTCCAGTGCATTACGCAGCGTGTTGGTGATGAAGCGATCTGAGTCACTAGGCTCGCACACGCCCGACGGGTGATTGTGAGCAAAGATCACTGCGGCTGCGTTGATTTCCATTGCCCGACGGACCACCTCACGCGGGTGTACGACCGTACCGTCAATCGTGCCGTTGAACAGGCGCTCGGTTGCGAGTACACGGTGCCTCTGATCGAGCCAGACCGCATGGAATTCTTCATGCGGTAGATGACCGATTCGAACGCGCAGATACTCGAACGTTTCGGCGGGATTCTTAATGACGCCATCGCGGTGAAGTCGGTGCTGCAAGATATGTTCGGCTGCGGCCAGAATGTCAATCTCGGCGACGGCAGTGCGGCTGCGCGGGAGACGGTAGGTGCCATCTGTCTGACGAGAGAAGCTCATGATACGGATCCTGATTTGGCGCTGGACTGCGCCGGTGAGCCCGCGGCGCAACGCGTATCGAGCAAGCGCGCACCCGGAGGGGCGAAACACCGTGGAGCACGCACCGCGTTGCGCGGTTGCTCAGCGGTGCGATCGTGCTCACCTTCTGGCGCTGTCGTCGCCAAATCAGGGCTTTGTCGCTGACCTCGTGACGAACTGGGAGGGCTATCTCTGACGTGGCACTTGGCGAATAAGCTCGAACGGAGTCCTCACCATGACGGAACCGAAATATTGCAGCGCGTCTCAGCAGCGAGTCCTCAGGACATTGCTGGTGCTGGCCAACCACCCGGTTGAAGGTGTTCTTCCCGGCGTTATCGCAGCGCATCTGCAGACACTGCCGAGCAACACCACCCGAGACTTGGCGAACCTACGCATTGTTGGACTAGCGCGGAAGGATAAAGGGTTGTGGTTCCCGACGTTGAAGGTGTGGCAGTCGATTGCGGCCGGCGGCGGAGCGGTGTGTCGACAGCAACCGACGAAAAAAAAGGCGCGCCGATAGCGCGCCCAAGGTCACACGGATTCGGAAAGACAGGTCAGTCGAACCAGGTCGGCCGCGACTCCCCTGGCATCACGTCCAGGGGCGCTCCGCGGGACCAGGCGAAGCGGTGAACGTCACGGAGATGACGGCAGATACCCTCTGCATCCTCCGGTCGAATTGAAATCCGGGCACGGTGCGAAACATCGCTTCCAGCGCCGACCATGTGCAGGTTGAATATGAAGGAAGCGTCCCGATACCCGGGTGCTTCCCCGTAAGTGATCAGCTCCGAGCGGTAGTTGATTGTCTGCTCCTGGGGCGTAGATTCGATTACTTCCTGCGCGCGCGCCGTGCGCGGTTCCATCCTCGCTACATCGGCCGCGAGCTCGCGGGCCACACGCGGGATCAGTCTGCACCAATTGACTCCGACGCGATCGATTGCCTCGCCTAGCGTGTATCTACGTTCCGCAAGCCAATCGGGGCGATCCAGCACCAAAGCCGCAGCAACCTTCTCGCCTTCGCTTAGGACGCCCCAGCCGTTGGCCGCTGCATCGCGTGATTTCGCAAGAATATGCTGATATGCGTCGCTCTCATCGAACGTAATATCCTCAAGAACCTGCACGGCGTCGCTGAGCCGTGAACTGCCCGTGGCGAGGCGTTCAAGGGCACGGATGCGATCTCGAAGCGTTTCGAGGGCTGCTCGCGCCTGATCTGGGTCGATCACGGCCGCATCGGCCATGGCCAATGCATCCCGGAGTGGCATGGACTGAGTATTCATGAAAACCTCGTGGTCGTATGAGACGAGTGTAATTGGATTCTGCCCTAGTGGCCGACGCCTATTTTGGCGTCGGCCAGTCGACGGTTAACGCTGCCGGAGCAACGCGGGCACCCAGCGCTTACCTGTCACCGCCTGTTCGGCCGCAATCGCAGCGTCACCCTTTCTCAGTTTGTTCAACGGTTGCGCAGTGTCCGCGCCGCACACTTCGGTCACCGCCGTGACGATCGCTGCCTTGGCCACGCTCCCAAAGTAGCTAGCGGCAGTTGGTTCCCACCAGTCCGCCATATTGAGCGCGAGTGCAGCTGTCAGCGTGTCCGTCGTAGCTATGTCGCAACCGCGCTCTGTCGTTGTTGTGCTCTTGGCCTGGACGAGGTCAAGACTCATCGCTAAGCAATAGGCGATCACGTTCAGCAGGTTCTCGACGGACTGGCCAAAGGTCCACCCGTACACATCTTCTTCGTCGCGAGGCAACTGCGCAGCGATTTCCTGGCGGCGCGCCTCGAGCAGCTGCGCGGCGCGGCCGTCGGCGATCGACGCGTCCTCGGTCGGAAACCGGGATTCATTGCGAATACTCAGCGCAAGCGGCGAGTCCAAGGGCGATCCGGCAAAGAACGTCTGAGTGATCAGCGTGTGTGCGAGTGTTGCCAGCGCAACCGTTTGATTGGTGGCCAGCAGCGCCCGCGCAGCTTGCGTGCGATGCGCAGTGAGTCGCCGGGTTAGCACTTCGCTCGTTTCGGCTTTTCCTTTCGTGCCCCTCGCTCCGTCGTCTTGCTCGCCACCACCGTCGAGATCATCGCCGGCAGCTGCCGCCATGGTCCGCGCGAGTACTTTGGCATCCTCCGGCCGGATCAGACCGCGCTCGATCTTGGCGCCGTTCTGGCCGATAGAAATCAATGCGCCGGCGTGAGCCTTGACGCTGTCCAGGTCGACGCTGCGTCCGTCATCGATCGATTGCCGACGCTGGTTGATCGCCTGCTGTCGAGTCTCAATAGCGTTGAGCCGCTCCTGCTCGGCCGACCCTTCTTCGAAATTGCCGCGCCACAGCTTGTCCGCTTCCCGTTCCAGCTCGGCATCTTCGGCATTCAACGTAGACAGCTCGGCGCGTTCGTCAGCCGTCAGCGACCGACGCACGCCCTCGGCACGACCGAACCGGTGCAGATCGTCATACCCTACCTTCTGGCGAACTTCGACCCATGCCCACCCCTCCCGGCGCACTTTCGCTGCCGTTTTTTCGAGCTTGGCATCAGCGAGTTTATCGAGCAGATCCACGTCGGCGATGTAACAACCATCGCCGTCACTGCTGAAAAGGTCGCGCCTCACGACACCGCCCGCTCGCTCATAGGCTTCAAGTCCAACGTAGCGCACGCGAATGTCGGAGGATGCACGGATCTCCCCCTGAGTCAGCTTCGCACGCAGCTCGTTCGGGTTCATTGCCCAGCTGCCTTGCTTGGCCGCGTTCGTCCATACCCGCATCTGCGCGTCGTGATCGTCAGAGATTGCCAGCGCCATCATCTGGCTGAGGTTGATCTCGTCTGCCCGAAATTTCGCGATCAGGGCCGGTGCGACCGAGGCGAGTTTGAGCCGTTGCAGCACGACGGCCGGTGTGATGCCGAAACGCGCCGCCACGTCGTCAGCCGTCTTGCCGACATCGAGCATGGCGCGGAACGCGTCGTACTGGTCGGCCGGGTGCATCGCCATGCGCAATTCGTTCTCAGCTGCTGACAACTCGATTTCCGCATCCGCATCCGCATCCGCATCGGCGACGACGCGGCACTCGACTTGGTAGTCCTTCGGCAAGGCCTTGGTGGTGACCAGGTGACGCAGCGCCAGCGTCCGGCGCCAACCAGAGATCACTGCGTACCTCTTGCCATGCGTGGCCACTACCAGGGGATGCAGAAGACCGTTAGCGAGGATCGAGGCAGCCAGGCCAGACACGTCGCCTACGTCACTCTTGCGCACATTGCGGGGCGACTTCTCCAACGCGGTCAAAGGAAGACGAATCACGGCGGACGGGTTCAGAACGGAATGCTGGTTAGACATGGGAT
>JAAFHE010000475.1:0-2331 GCA_013298265.1 Lysobacterales bacterium
TGCCGGCGGCAAGCCACAGCGCCTGGCGGAACAGCGCGCCGATTTCGCCGTGGCGTTGCGCCCCGGCCAACTGCGCCACCGACGGCGACAGCGCGAGCATGACGCCGAGCGCAGCGACATAGGCCAATACCCAGAAATTCGCACCGACCGATACCGCGCCCAGGGTATGCGCATCGAGATGACCGGCCAGCACCGTATCGACGACGGTCATGCCCACACCGCTGAGCTGACCGGCGACCAACGGCAGGGCCAGGCTCACGGTATCAGCGCAGTCGCGCCACAGACGCTGACGATCAAAGCTGGGCATGGGGGAGTTGACGCAGGCGGGCGACCGGAGAGTCTAGCCCGGATTTCGCGCATCCGTTCTGCTGCAGCGTATAGGCGGAGAAATCCGGTCCAGGCGGCTTCGAACGAGTGGGTGAAAGCATGGCGAATGGGCAAGGCAGGCGCGCCCCTCATCGTCCATACTCCGCCGACGAACCTCCAGCCGAAGCCGCGCCCGATGACCGATCCCGCGCCCTATGACACGCCCGTGCCGCCGCCGGCAACGCTGCAGCCGTCTGCCGCGACGCCCTGCGCCAATTGCGGCGCCGCGCTGGCAGGCAAGTATTGCCACGCCTGCGGCCAGCCGATCAAAGGCATGATCCGGCCGCTGTCGGGCCTGACCGCCGATGTCGTCAACAGTGTCTTCAACCTCGACTCGCGCATCCTGCGCACGCTAGGTCCGCTGTATTTCAAGCCCGGATTCCTGACCACGGAATATTTCATCGGCCGGCGCCAGCGTTATGTCACGCCGTTCCGGCTGTTCTTTTTCCTGACGGTCGTGGGCTTCTTCCTCGCCCAGATCTATCTCGGCCAGCTCGATTTCGGCACCAGCCCACTGATCGACGTGGACAAGCCGCTCTTGCAGCTGGAGGGCATGGGAATCGAGAAGGCCAAGACTGCCGAGGACGTCGTGCGCCAGCGCGACGACGTGATCAAAGGATTGAAGGAAGCGCTGGCCGAACCGGACCTGCCCGTCTTCGTGCGCAACAACCTCGAAGCCCAGGTCAAGCGCGTGGAACGGGCAGCGGAAAGGCGACTGGCGCAGCTCAAAGGCACACCGGCCGCGCCGGACGTGGTGGAAAAACCCGCTGACGGCGCGCCGCCGGTGAACGCAGCCGTACCCGCGTCGCCCGGCGCAAACCCGCCCGAACCCGGCCTGACTGCAGCGCCTCCCGGACCCGACGCGCCGCGCACGCCCGGCGTCCCGCCGGTGACCGAGCCCGAAATCAACTTCATGCAGTTCAACGACAAGGCCTGGAACGCCAAGACCAATCCGCTGCGCATTGAATGGCTGCCCGACATCGCCAACGCCAAGGTCAACGAGATGATCGGCAACGGCGAAGTCAACTTCAAACGCGCGCTGAAAGAACCCAAGCGCTTCGTCGCGCTGATCGGCGTGCTGCCCCAGTCGCTGTTCCTGATCATGCCGCTGTTCGCGGTGCTGCTGAAGATCTTCTATATCTTCAAGCGGCGCTATTACATGGAACACGTGATGGTGGCGCTGCACAGCCACGCCTTCATCTCGCTGAGCATCCTGCTGTTCTGCCTCGTGAGCCTGGCCGAGCTCGCCTGGCCGGCGACCACGCCGGTCCTGTTCTGGGTCAACGTCGCCATCGGCGCCTGGATACCGCTGTATCTGCTCATCATGCAGAAACGCGTGTACCGGCAGAACTGGTTCATGACCGTGCTGAAATGGGGACTCATCGGTTTCTGCTACATCTCGCTGATCAGCACCGCCGTCGCCATCGCCGCCGTGCTGGGACTCATGCTGCAGTGATCGTCTACGAGGTCAGCATCGAGATCGACCGGGCACTCGGCGACGCCTATGCCGACTGGCTGCGCGACCACGTCGCGCAGATGCTGAGCTTCGACGGCTTCGTTGCGGCGCAGCGCTATGAGCGCAGCGACCTGCCGGACGACGCGCCGCGACGCGGCTTCGTCGTCGCCTACCGCCTGCGCGATCAGGCGGCGCTGGATGTCTACTTCGCCGATCACGCCGCCATCATGCGCGCCGACGGCGAACGCCGCTTCGGTGGCCGCTTCAGCGCGAGTCGACGGGTTTTGCGCGAGCTTTAGCCCGCGGCGGAATCTTTCCGGGCGTACGCGTTATGGTCGGCCTATGGGGCGCAAAACAATCGACCGCGCCAAGCGGGCACGCGCTCCGCTCGAAAACATGCACGCAAAAGTGATTTGCGCGATCTCGACCGCAGCAGAATTTCCGGACGGACTCCTTTATCCGTCGTTCAACGCGGCGGCACCGCCTCCAGCCGCTCAGCCCGCGCCTGC
>JAAFHE010000475.1:2341-4039 GCA_013298265.1 Lysobacterales bacterium
CGCGCCGCGACGCGGCTTCGTCGTCGCCTACCGCCTGCGCGATCAGGCGGCGCTGGATGTCTATTTCGCCGATCACGCCGCCGCCATGCGCGCCGACGGCGAACGCCGCTTCGGTGGCCGCTTCAGCGCGAGTCGACGGGTTTTGCGCGAGCTTTAACCGGCGGTGGAATCTTTCCGGTCGTACGCCGCAGAGTCTGCCTATGGGGCGCGAGACGATCGGCTGCGCCAAGCGCTCTACGTCCCGAAACCGGTGCGCGAAAGCGATGCGCGCGACCTCGACCGCAGCAGAATTCTTAAGCTGATCCTTTCATCCGTCGTTCAACGCGGCGGCACCGCCTCCAGCCGCTCAGCCCGCGCCTGCGGCGTCAGGCGCAGGAACTCCTGCCGCAGCGCATCGCGCTGCAGCGGTGGTGTCGTCTGCAGCAATTGCCGGAATGCCTTGCGCTGCGCCGGCGTGAACCCGTCGAACATCGCGCGCATCGGCTCGCGGTCTGCCTCGGGCAGCGAGTCCAGCCAGCGCTTGCGCGCCAGCGCGCGGCGTTCAGCACCGGCCCCCTGCAGGAACGCGCGGCGCTCGTCCGGGCTCATGCGCGCGAATTCCTCGCGCAGGCGCGCCCGTTCCTCCGGCGGCAGATGACGGAACCGCTCCACGCCGCGGCGCACGCGATCCTGTTGCTCGGGCGACATCGAACGGAAGGTACGGAAGCGCTCGCGCAGCGCCGCGCGCTCCTCGGGTTTCAGTGCCTGCCAGCGGCGGAAGCGCTCCTGCATCTGGGTGCGCTGTTCCGGCGGCATCTGCGCCCAGCGCGCCGCGGCGCGCCGCAGGCGCGCCTGGCGTTCGGGCGGCAGCGTGTCCCAGTACTTGGCGAAGGACTGCAGCTGCTCGCGCTCGCTCGCACTCAGGCTCGCATACGGAATCGCCACGGCAGGCGCGTCGTCGGGTTGCGCGGCCAGCGGCAGCGCAGCCAGCGCGAGCACGGCGGCGAGCAGCACGCGCAGGAACACGGCATCACGGCGCATCGTCATCCTCCCCGGGCGACGAGGCGGGCAGTTCCGCCGGATCGACCCAGTCGCCCTGCGCATCCTCGAACTCGCTGAGGTAGAGCAGCAGGTCCGCCTCGGCGGCCGCGTCCGCCGTCGGGGACGGTGTTGCAGCGACAGTCGACGCCGGCACCGGCGCCGGGGTCGCTGCGATGGCCGTACCGCCCGCGGCAAGCAGCGACGCGCTCAGCCATTGTGTTCGCCATCCGCGTCGAGCCATGCGTAGAACTCCAGGTCGTCAGTCATTTCGAACTCGCCCTCGGCGAGCAGCTCGGCTTCTTCCGGCGACAGCGTCGCAACGGCCGGCGGCGCCGAGTCCGGCCACAACACCGCGACCGCGAGCAACAGCGACGCGGCTACAGCGAGGCGCCGTGGCCAGTACAGCGCACTGCGCGGCGCGGCCGCCGCGTCCAGCGCGCGCTGACGTGCGCGATTCAGGCGCGAGAGCGACGCCCCATCCAGTTGTTGCGCGGACGCGTCGAGCAGCGCGCGCGCCTGTTCGGTCCAGTCAGGCACAGGTTTCATCGATGCGGCTCCAGGGCAAGGCGCAGCGCATTGAGCGCGCGCCAGAGATGGGTCTTTACGCTGCCTTCGCCGCAACGCATGGCGGTGGCCGTGTCGGCCACATCGAGTCCTTCCCAGATGCGCAGCAGAAAG
>JAAFHE010000476.1 GCA_013298265.1 Lysobacterales bacterium
CGCCTGAGGGGCGACAGCCACCGCGCTGGCCGATCGCCGGCTGATCAAGCCATGCCTGCCTGCTGCAGCACTTCGACCAGGCCGTTGCTCATCTTCTCCAACTCGTCTTCCGGGAACCCGAAGCGCTCGAAGATCATGTTCATGCCGCCGAAGGCACGCGCCAGCGCGGCGGCTACCAGGTCAGCATCCATCTCGACTGCCCCGCGGCCGAGGAACCGGCTTCCGGCCACGCAAGAAAGCAGCAGCTTGATGCTGTCGTCCACCTGGTTGAAGAAGTAGGCCCAGTACGGCCATTCGTCCTCCAGGCCGAGAAGAAGCGTCCGGACCTCAGCAATGTCCACCAGCTCGCGCGGATCGTTGTTGTAGCCGTCCACGACCAGCGTCATCTGGCCTCGGTACCGCCAGGCGTCCTCGCGGGTGGCCAGGAAGACTTTGAGGCGCGACAAGACCGAAGCCAAGTCCGCAGCTTCGACCTCGCGCCGCGAGATCATCAGGACGACGGGCTCGCTGACGCCGGGACGGAGGTCGATGCGAGGGAAACCTGACATGTCGCTACTTCCTTCGTGGCCTGCGCCTGGCACCGTGATCCATTGACCGATATGGTGAGGCGTGCAAAGCAGGGGTAATCAATTTGATGACCTCATGCTATTCTTCTTGAGGCATGCACGCAACTCACCCGTCCGAATGAACGCCGCAGTCGATCGGCTTTCCCAAGCGCAGCGCGAACGGCTGGCGTTCTTGGAGATGCGCGCGTACTTCACCGGAGAGCTTCGCCGCGCGGACATAGAAGCCCGCTTCGGCATCAAGCCGGCCGCCTCTTCGCGTGATCTCAGTGCTTATCGAGATCTCGAGCCCGCCAATCTTGACTACGACGTTGCTGCGCGTTGCTATCGGCCCACCAAGGCGTTCCAGCCGCTGTTTGAATTCTCGTCAGACCGTGTTTTGGCCTGGCTACTGCAAGGGTTCGGCGACGGGCTGGAACTGAAGCTGCGCAAGGTCGCGCCATGTGAAGGGCCAGGCAATTTGGTACGACCTGATCTCTCGATTCTGTCAACGGTGACCCGCGCCATGTGCGCAAAGCGCGCACTCAAGGTTTCTTACCTCTCTCTGTCCTCGGGCGCATCGAACCGCGAACTGGTTCCCGTCGCCCTTGCAGACAACGGCCTGCGTTGGCATGTGAGGGCCTTCGACCGCACGAACGCGCGTTTCGGCGACTTCGTGCTGACCCGCATCGCCAAGGCGAAGGACATTGACGGGCCGGTGGCCGATGTCGAGCTTCTCGGCGCCGACGAGCAGTGGGCACGTATTGTTGATATGGAAGTTGTGCCGCATCCTGGCGTGCGTTGGCCTCAGGCTATTGAGGCGGACTACGGCATGGATGGTGGCGTGCTACGTCTACGGGCACGGGCGGCGCTAGCCGGTTACGCGCTGCGGCGCTGGTCTATCGACTGCTCGCCGGACCATGTGCTTGACCCGGCGTCGCATCATCTGTGGTTGCGCAACGCCCAAACACTCTACGGCGTCGAAAGCGCCGCCTTCGCACCAGGGGCGCCCTCGGCGCCTGGGAGTGTGTCGACGTGAGCAAGGATGCAATATTCATCAGCCACGCCGCGCCGGAGGACAACGACTTCACCCGCTGGCTCGGTGCAAAGCTTGAGTTGGCGGGCTACCGGGTGTGGCACGACCTCGCGCGGCTCAAGGGTGGCGACATCTTCTGGGACAAGATCGAAGCCGCAATTCGCGATGAGTCCTTTCGCATGGTGGCGGTGGTCTCGAAAGTTTCGATTCACAAGCAAGGGGTGAAGAACGAGTGGGCCGTCGCCGCATCCATCGAGCGGAAGCAACCGGGCTTCATCATCCCCGTGTGTATCGACGAGGACTTCGACTACGAGACTCTGCCCATCGAAATTCACCGAAAGAACGTTCTGAACTTCGGCGGTGGATGGCACAAAGGGCTCTTGCCTCTGCTGGATACGTTGATCGAGGCCAATGCGCCGAAGGTCGCTCACCCCGATCCGACGTTGCCCCGGCATTGGTTGCCGGAGATGAAGGCTGGGGCGATCCTTAGAACTGACCATGCCGAGTCGCTCGATTCGACCTGGCTGCGCATCCTCGCGTTGCCACCAGCCTTAGAAACGGCACGCATCCTCGGGCGGGAGCGCGAAGTCAAGTTGACCGAGGAGAACCGCCGTATTCCGTGGTTCATCCATGAGGATCGCATCGTGGGCTTCGCCAAGGGCGCGGACCTGGTGGATCTCATGAAGAACTCGGTCATGCTCAAGGCGTCCAGCGCAGTAGACGCTGCCTCGTTCGTCAACGACGGTTCGACGCTCGGCGAAAGCCAGGTGCCTTGGTTCGAGGCACGAAAGCGGGTCGCGAATCTCGTGCGACAGGCATGGGAACTGACGATGGAGGCCAAGGGCCTCGGCATGTATGAACAGTCGGGTGGCAGGAAGGTTTTTTTCGTGCCGCCGACTCTGACCAAAGGCGAGCGCATCGCCTTCGTCGATGTAGACGGCCGCACGCGCAGGAAAGCGCTCAACGGCCGAAGCGAGAAGCGAAAGGCCAACTGGTGCTATGCCGTGGGCATGGTTCCGGCCTTTGACGATCCGTGGCGTATCGAGTTGCGATCGACGATCGTATTCACCAACGACGACGGCAAGCCTATCGATTCGGTGGTGCGCGCGCATCGACTACGCATGAGCTTCTGCCGCAGCTGGTGGAATGACCGGTGGCGAGGCTTCCTGCGCGCCTTCCTGGCGCTGGTCGCCGCCGGGCAAGATGAGCTTCGCTTGCCCGTTGGGTCTGATCGGCATGTCGTCGTCGCGGCCGTCCCGATCATGTTCACGGCGCCGGCGGGCCTATCGGACCTAGCGCCGCCAATCGACGCTGACCCGGCCGACGAGCCGGAGGATGACGACATCGATCTTGACGAAGTTGAGAACGACGAGGTTGTGCTGTGAACTTCAATGCCAACCTTATCGAAATTCCAGAACCAGAACTTCTGTTTGGTTTTGGGCAGCGCATGGAGCACCCGAAGGATGGGCTGCTGCTTTACGGTCCGGTCGAAAATCAGCAGGCTGGCGGCAAGCTACGCATTGGCGTGGTGTCGACGCTCGATGGCCTGAGGCTCTATTCCAAATGCGTTGAGCGGCTTTCAAAGCCCATCGCGCCGGCCAGAGTCGATGACCCGAACCACACCATGTTTCCAGGCTTTCAGGCTGTGTTTGGCGTCGAATGGCCGTCCAAGCCAGCAACCTGGCTGCAAGTCGATCCGGCTGAGCTTGCCCGAGTGATTCGCATCGAGGATCGGCACCAGGCAATCCACAAAGCGGTGTCGTTGTACTCCCAGGCAATCGTCGACCATCTGCGCGAAGGCAGTGAATCTTCAGTGGACCTGTGGGCTGTGGTCGTGCCCGAAGATGTTTATCGCTACTGCCGGCCCCTGTCAAAGGTCGAAGTGGCGCAGCGCGAGAAGCCCGATGCGCTGATGGACAAGGCCGCCGCGACGCGTCTGCTTCGCAACCCGGGTCTTTTCGAGGATGACAACAAGTCTGCCGAAATCTACCTCTACGAACTCGACTTCCACAACCAGTTGAAGGCGCGGCTGCTGGAGCACATGGCGGCTGTACAGGTTGTGCGGGAAACGACGCTCGCGCCTGAAGAGTTTCGCAAGGCAAACGGGATGCCCCTTCGCGGTCTGCAAGACCCTGCCACTCTGGCTTGGAACCTTGCCACGACGACGTTTTTCAAGGCCGGTGGTAAGCCGTGGCAACTCGGGAAGCCGCGGCCAGGCGTCTGCTATGTCGGGATCGTCTTCAAGAGGGATCTGTCTTCACACGAGCCTGGCAACGCGTGTTGCGGTGCGCAAATGTTCTTGGAGTCAGGTGACGGCGTGGTGTTCCGCGGTGCGGTCGGTCCCTGGATCACCGAGGCCGATAACGACTTCCACCTTCCGAAGGCGAAGGCTCGGGCACTGATGACGATGGTCGTAGAGGCCTATCGGAAACACCACGGCGGCGCCGCGCCGAGGG
>JAAFHE010000478.1 GCA_013298265.1 Lysobacterales bacterium
CTACGATCGGCGCGCTCCACCGGTGGTTCGAAATGCACAACCTGGCAGCGCGCATGTACGCCGGCGTCGGTGCGTCCGGCGCAGGTCACCGCGACCGGCGCAGCAGCCACGAAGGACAAGGCCTGTTCGAGCACGCCCTGCGCGGTACGGCCACGATCAAGCCGCTGCCATCCGAGGAAGTCCGTGCCGTCGTATTCGACGCCCAGGGCGATGCGCAAACCGACTCCGACGGAATCAAAGGGGCGCGATTGTAGCCCGAACACGCCGGCCGGGACCGATCCGCGGCGCCTCGCTACCGGGCAGTCGCGGCAGACTCGCGCGGAATGCAGCATGCGAAAGGCCGGCTTGCGCCGGCCTTTCGCTGCAATCGATCGATGCGCGCTGGTTTAGCGGATTTCCGCCAGCAGCTTGCGCGCCTCGCCCTTCTGCGACTCGGAGCCTTCGATCAGCACTTCTTCGAGCATCGAGCGGGCACCGTCCGGATCGCCCATGTCGAGGTAGGCCTTGGCCAGATC
The DNA here is from genome assembly GCA_013298265.1 of Lysobacterales bacterium. Classification (GTDB taxonomy): domain Bacteria; phylum Pseudomonadota; class Gammaproteobacteria; order Xanthomonadales; family Rhodanobacteraceae; genus Tahibacter. The sequence continues at coordinate 516 of JAAFHE010000478.1, forward strand.
GAGCTTGGTGCCGATGGCGTCGTCCGAGGCCAGCAGATCGTCGTCGATGCGCGCCGGCGGCGTCAGATCCGGGATAGGCGGCAATGGCTGCACCTGGGTCTGATAATTGCTCGGTGCCGGCGGCGGCGTCAGATCGAACGAGAAGTCGTCGCGTGCAGCCGACGGCGGCGGGGCCGTCGGTGCGCTGCGATCAGCCAGATCGAAATCGAACGCGTCGTCGTCAGCCGGTCGAGCCTGTGGCGGCGGCGCGCCGAAGCCATCGTCGAATCCGTCGAAGCGCATCGGTTCCGGTGCCGCATCGTAGTTGCCGAACGACGGTGCGACTGCCGCGTGCGGTTCGGCGAACAGCGGATTCGTCGGCACGAGCTCTCGGCCCATCGCCTGCACCTGCTGCCATTCCGGCATGCCGGTGTCGTAGATATGCGCGTACATGGCCTGGGCCGCGGCTTCGAACTTGTCCGCATCGCCCTGCGAGTAGTACAGGCTGGTCAGCTCCAGGTGCGCCGAAGTGTCGTCGGGATACTGGGCCAGACGATCGAGCAGCGCATCTTCCTCGTCCTGAAGCGGCGAGGTGGTCTCGGCATACGCAGCGCCGCCTGCAACCGCCGGAGCCTTCTTCTTGCCGAGCAGGCGCGAGGCCAGGAAACCCAGCGCGCCGAGCACGGCGAGACCGCCCAGACCGTACATCCAGATATTCGGGTCGCTGTACCACGGCTTGGCGGTGGGCAGCGGCTGCACCTTGGCCGGCGTCGACGGCTTGGCCGCTGCCGTGGTGCTGGTCGCCGGCTTGGCCGGTGTCGTGGTCGGTGTTGCCGGTGTCGCGGCCGGCGTCGACGGAGCCGTCGCGGCAGGGTCCGGCGGCGTGGTCGTTGACGGCGTTGTGACCGAACTGTCGGACGGCGTGGTAGGGCTCGTCGCGACGGCAGTCGATGGCGAGGTCACTGTCGCCGGAGGCGTGGTCGTGGTCGTGCTCGATGCCGACGGCGTCGTGGTCGGCGCTGCCGAACCAGCGCCCGGCGTCGTCGTAGTAGCTGGCGGCGTCGCCGATGTCACGGCCGGTGCCGTTGCCGGCGGTGTCGTAGCCGGCGGTGTCGTGGTACTGGCCGGCGTCGATGTGCCCGGCGGGGTGCCTGCGGCTGCGCCCCAGATTTCTTCCTTGGTCAGCGCTTTCTCACCGGTCTTCGGTGCCGTCACCGTAGTGGTGGCCGGCGGCGTCGATACGGCTGGCGTCGATACGGCCGGCGTCGAAGCCAGCGGTGTGGAAGCGGGCGGCGGCGAGCTCGTGGTGGCGGCTGGTTTGGCCGACTGCAGTTCCTTGAGCTTCTGCTGCAGTGCTGCGAGCTCCGAATCCTTCAGTGTCAGCAGCTTGTCGTTTTTGGCCTTCAGCTCTTCAAGTTCGCGCACGCGCGACTTCAGCTCGCCGGCTTCCTGGTTGCTGCTTGCCAGCGCTTCCTTGGCCCGGGCCAGTTCGGCGCGCACGGTGGAGTCGCCGGTGCCGCCAGCGCCCGGCCGTTCGGCGCTCGCGGACGAATCCTTGCCGCTCTTTGGCGGGACCAGCTCGAGGCGGTCGCTGGACTTGCTCGTCGTGGCGGTGCTGGACGACGAACTGGAAGACACCGGACGGCTGCCTGCATCAGCGACCAGGGTCGGTGCAGCAGCGCCGCCCCGGGCAGCTTCGTTCTGGTTGCGGACCTCTGCGGCGGCCGCAGCGGCACTACCCGCGGCGCGGATCTCGTCCGCACTCGGCACGCGCATGATTGCGCCGCGCTTGAGCGAATTGATGTTGTCCCGGTAGAACGCGCTCGGATTGGCGCGCAGCAGGGCGATCATTACCTGGTTCACCGAAACGCTTTCGTCGGGCCGTGTCGAGGCGGCGACTTCCGACAGCGTTTCGCCGGCAGCGACCGGACCGTACTCACCACTTGCGGCGCTGCGTTCCGTAGCGGGCGACGGCGCGGCCGGCGGCGGCGCTGAAGCGGTATCGCTGCTACGGACGGGTTTGGCCGTGGTCTTGACCGGCGGCTTGGCTGCCGGAAGCTGAGTGGAGGCGGCTGGAGCAGTGCCGTCGCGGACCGGTGCCGTGCTCGCACGCGACCCTTTGATCGCGGGCGCCATGGTCGGCGGATCCAGCAGCACGGTGTATTCACGCAGCAGCTTGCCCTTGGACCAGTTCACTTCGATGAGGAAATCGAGGAACGGATCGCGTACCGCGTCCTTGGTCGTGACCTTGATGACCGCGTTGCCCTTGGCACCGGTGGCCAGCGCGAACTCCAGGGGTACGAGGATGCGAGAGCGGGACAGCCCCACGCGCTCAAAATCAGCTGCTGCTGCCAGCGCGACGCTGACGCTGGCCGTTTCGTCGGGGCCGCCGGTCACCGGGATCTCGGCAACCAGGGGCTCGTTCAAGCCCGACTTGACCTGGATCATTCCCAGGCCCAGCGCCAGCACATTGGTACTGCCCAGTGCGAGCGCAACGGCCAGTGTTAATTTCAGCGATCCATTCATGAGGTCAGCCCCCTGGGTGGCAGTGGCCTAAGGCCTGGTCTTAGCTCTGTCGGTACAGCCCCGCGAACCACCGGCGAATGCGCAAACATCTACCGATCCCCTTCGCAGCGTTAGTCCCACGTGTTTTTCAAACCTGATCAACCACTTGCAAGACCCTGGCTATAACCACGCGTCCTTGCGCAGCCGTATCCCGCGACCGTTCGGGTCGCCGGACAATCTCGAAAATGCCTTATAACACAACCGTAACTATAGATCACAGATACGATTTCACCAATAGCTCAGCTAGCTGGACCGCATTCAGGGCGGCCCCCTTGCGGATGTTGTCGGAAACGACCCACAGGTTGAGTCCGCGCGGATGCGAGATATCCTCGCGAATGCGGCCCACGAACACCGCGTCCTGCCCGGCCGCGTGGGAAACCGGCGTCGGATAGCCGCCGGGCACGCGCTCGTCGACGACGACAACGCCGGGCGCGCTTTCTAACAGTTCGCGGGCCTGCTGTGCTGTGATCTTGTCGCGGGTTTCGATGTGGACGGCCTCGGAGTGGCCATAGAACACCGGCACGCGCACCGCAGTCGGGTTCACCTCGATACCCGGATCGCCGAAGATCTTGCGCGTCTCCCAGACCATCTTCATCTCTTCCTTGGTATAGCCGTTGGGCTGGAAGTCGTCGATCTGGGGAATCAGGTTGAACGCGATCTGCGCCTGGAATTTCTGCGGCTTGGACTCCTGGAAGTTCAGGATGGCCGCAGTTTGGCGCCCCAGCTCCTCCATGCCGCTGCGGCCGGCGCCGGATACGGACTGGTAGGTCGCGACATTGATCCGCGTGATGCCTGCGGCGCGATGGATCGGCGCGAGGGCTACCAGCATCTGCATCGTCGAGCAATTCGGATTGGCAATGATGCCGTGTGTGGTGTAGTCGGCGATCGCATCGGGATTGACCTCGGCGATCACGAGCGGGATGTCGTCCCGGTAGCGGAACTCCGAG
>JAAFHE010000477.1 GCA_013298265.1 Lysobacterales bacterium
GTCGGCCAGCGTGTCGGCCCAACGCGCCGCGGGATAGACCGGGTCCAGCGGCACGTAGGCGCCGCCGGCTTTCAGCACGGCCAGCAGCGCGACGACCAGTTCGATGCCGCGATCCAGCGCCACCGCCACCGCGACGTCGGGACCGACGCCGCGTTCGCGCAGCACGCGTGCGAGCTGGTTGGCGCGCGCGTCCAGCTCGCGGTAGCTCAAGGACTGCTCGCCGGCGGCCAGCGCGCGCGCGTCCGGCGTGTGCGCCACCTGCTGTTCGAACAGTGTGTGCAGGCACAGCGCCGGCACGGTCGCCTGCGCGCCCTGCCCGTCGCGCCGCAGGCGGCGGATTTCCGCCGGGTCCAGCAGCGATCCGGCATCGTGCGCCTGATCCGGCGCGGCGACCATGCGCCGGCACGCCTCGACCAGACAACGGCCGGCACGCTCGATCAGCGCATCGTCGAACACCCTGCTGTCGTAGACCAGGTCCAGCTCCAGCCGGTTGTTGTCGATGCCACGGGAAATATCGACGGACAGATCGAAATTGGTCTGCTCGAAACCTTCGGCGCGCAGCAGCTCGAACGTGCCGCCGACATCGTCGGCCACCTGCTGCAGCACATGGAAATGGGTGTAGTTGAACAGCACTTCGGAGAACGGCCAGCCCAGCTCCTGCTGGATGCGCGCCAGCGGATAGGTGCGGAAACCCACACTGTCGGCCGCCTGCGCGGCGACACGCAGGATCCACTCGCGCCAGCTACCCGGCGCCACGGCTATGCATTGCGGCAGCGCGTTGAGGAACAGGCCCAGGCCGTGCTCGGCTGCTGCGGTGGCCGGACGCGCATGCTGGGTGACGCAGCTAGCGACGCGGCGCCGGCCGCTCACACAAGCCAGCATTTTGTAATGCGCCGCCAGCAGCAGCGCCTGCAGCGGCACGCCCAGTGTCGCCGCGAGCGCGATCAGTTCTTCCGACAGCGCGGCAAACGCATCGACGCGCCGGCGCTGCAGCCCTGCCGCGGCGGCGATTTCCCGGCGCGGCAGCTGGTGCAGCGGCGCGTCGTCGAGCAGCCGGGCGAAATGGCGGCGCGCCGTGGTGTCGGACAGAATGGCCAGCTCCTCGGCGATGAACACGCGGAAGATCCAGTCCGTCGCCGCGCTTTCCAGCGGCTGGCCGGCCAGCGCCTGCAGGTAGCGCCGGTACAGCGTAGTCATCAGCGTCGCACGGCTCCAGCCGTCGAGGACGGCGTGGTGGAAGCTGACGATGAAGACGAAGTGCTCGTCGTCGCAGAGGAAAATGTCGATCTGGAACAGCGGTCCCGCGGCCCAGTCAAACTCATGCCGCTTGCGCGCCTCGGTCCACTCGGCCAGACGCCGCTGCTGGCTGTCGGCGTCCAGTCCACGCCAGTCTTCCACGACCAGCGGCAGCGGCAGATCCTGATGCACGCGCTGCAGCGGACGCGCGCCGTCGAGCAGGAAGGTCGTACGCAAAACCGGGTATTGCGCCACGCAGCTGGACAGTGCCGCGGCGAACGCCGGCCGGTCCCAGGGGCAGCGCACATGCTGGGTCATGATGTCGTGGTAGATGCCGTTGAACTGGGCCAGCTGGGTGTGAAACACCATGCCCGCCTGCAGTACCGACAGCGGATACGCATCGTCGATGCCGTCGCCGAAGTGGGCGCGCTCCGCTGCTGTCAGCAGTGCGAACGGCTGCAGCGCCGCGTCTGCCGGCGTGGCGGCAGCGGCGGTCAGCTGTACCGCCAGCTGCTCCACGGTCTGGTACTGGAATATCGACTTTATCTCCAATGCATAGCCTCGCGCCTGCAGCAGTGCCGCCATGCGGATGGAAAGAATGGAATCGCCGCCGAGGCTGAAGAAGTTGTCGGCGATGCCGACGCGGTCGCGCGCCAGCACCTGCTGCCAGACTTCGCACAGCACCTGCTCGGCTGGCGTGCGCGCAGCGATGTAGGCGGCGCTTTGCATGTCGCTGCGCGCCAACTGCGCCAGCGCGCGGCGGTCGAGCTTGCCGTTGACCGTCAGCGGCATTGCACCGAGCAGCACTAACTGCTGCGGCAGCAGATAGTTCGGCAGCTGCGCGTCCAGCGCCTGGCGGTAGCGCGCGACCAGACTTGCGTCCAGCGCCTGCCGCTCGCCATCGTCGTCCGGATAGTCCGCCGGCACCAGATAGGCAACCAGTTGCCGGTGTTCGTCCGTGTCGCCGCGGACCAGTACCGCCGCTTCGCGCACGCCGTCCAGCGCCTGCAGATGGTGTTCGATCTCGCCCAGCTCGATGCGAAAGCCGCGGATCTTCACCTGGTCGTCGTTGCGGCCGAGGAATACCAGATTACCGTCGGCGAGACGGCGCACCCGGTCGCCGCTGCGATACAGCCGGCTGTCCGGCTCATTGCCGAACGGATTGCGCACGAAACGTTCGACCGTCAATTCCGGACGATTCAGATAGCCGTCCGTGACACCGGCGCCGCCGATATACAGCTCGCCGATCGCGCCGGCCGGTTGACGTTGCATGCCCTCGCCGAGCACATATAGCTGCGTGTTCGCGATCGGCTTGCCGATCGGTGTCGCTGCGCCCTGCACTGTCGCCAGCGTTTCCGCGTCGTCGATGCGGAAGATGCTGCAGCCAACGGCCGTTTCGGTCGGTCCGTATTCGTTGACGAAGCTCGCATTCGGCAGCAGCGTCTGTTTCCACTGGCGCAGCGTGGACGCGGCGAACTGCTCGCCGCCGATGACGATGCAATGCGCGGCCAGACCCATCTCGACCGGCCGCTCCAGATAGGCCAGCGCTTCCAGATGCGCCGGCGTGATCTTGAACAACCATGCCGTTTCGCTGGCGAACAGGCGCGAGGCCAGCTGGTGCAACACAGTCTCGTCATCGGGCAGTAGCACCACCGGCTTGCCGCACAGCAGCGGCGGCAGCAGCGTCGTCAGTGTCGCATCAAAGCACAATGGCGAGCTGACCACGGCACCCGTGATGCCCTCGCCCAGGTATTCGCGCACGGCGAAATCGAGATAGTTCGACACGGCCCGGTGCGGCACCATCACGCCCTTGGGCTGGCCGGTGGACCCCGAGGTGTACAGCACATAGGCCAGCTGCTCCGGGTTCACGACCGGCAGTTCGCCGGCAGCACACTCCTGCAGCCAGGACGAGTCCGAACCGGCACCGTCCATCAGCAGCACGTCGATGCCCTGCAATGGCAACGCGTCGACACCAGTGCTGCTGGACAGCACGCTGACTATGCTTGCATCCGACATCAGATACGCGATTCGCTGCGCCGGCAGCTCCGGCTCCAGCGGCACATAAGTCGCCCCGGCCTTGAGCACGCCGAGCACGCCGATCAGCAGCTCCAGTGAGCGTGGCAGATGCAGGCCGATGCGCGCTTGGCTGCCGACACCGCTGTCCAGCAGATAGCGCGCCAGCCGGTTCGCCTTTTCGTCCAGTTCGCGATAGCTCAGCACCTGCTCGCCGCAGGCAGCGGCCAAGGCATCCGGCGTGCGCCGCACCTGCGCCTCGAACGCGTGGTGCACGCAAGCCTGTGCCGGTTCGTGAACTTCCCCGCCCTGACACGCTTCCACGGCCTCGCCCAGCACGTAGTCGAAAATGCCGCGCTCCGGCTGGGCGACGATGCCGCGCAACAGGCGTTCGTACGAGGTCGCGAAACCGGCGATCGTGCTGTCGTCGAACAGGTCGGTGCGGTACAGCCAGCCCAGCGACAGGCCGTCGGCGTCGACCGTCACCGTCACTTCCAGGTCGACCTTGGCCGGCGTCTGCGGCTGGCGCAGCAGGTGCAGCTGCAGGTCGCCCAGTTCCAGCCGATCTGCGCCGCTCATGTCCAGGCCGAATACCAACTGGATGATCGGATCGTAAGCCAGGCTGCGCGGTGGACTCAGCGCCTCGACCATCTGCTGGAACGGCAGCTCCTGCTGCGAATACGCGTCCAGCAGCATCTGCTTCTGCTGCGCCAGCACCGTCGTCAGCGGCAGGTTTTCCTCGAAGCGGCTGCGCAGC
>JAAFHE010000479.1 GCA_013298265.1 Lysobacterales bacterium
CGCGACGGCTCCGCTACCATTCGCGCCCTGCACTGCCCCATTCCCAGCCCGCTGACCGTCGAATGACCCATGCCAGCCTGAAACTGCACGAACCGGTCGGCGACGAGGTCAAGACCACGACGTGCTACATGTGCGCCTGCCGCTGCGGCATCAAAGTGCATCTGAAGGACGGCAAGGTCCGCTATATCCAGGGCAACCCGGATCATCCGGTCAACCGCGGCGTGATCTGCGCCAAGGGCTCCGCCGGCATCATGCAGCACTACTCGCCGGCGCGGCTTTCCAAGCCCCTGCTGCGCGTCGGCGAACGTGGCAAGGGCGAGTTCAAGGAAATCGAGTGGGACGAGGCGCTCGCGCTCGCCACGCAATGGCTGGGCGACATCCGCCGGCGCAATCCGGATGAACTCGCGTTCTTCACCGGCCGCGACCAGTCGCAGGCGCTGACCGGCTGGTGGGCGCAGCAGTTCGGCACCATCAACTACGCGGCGCACGGCGGCTTCTGCTCGGTCAACATGGCCGCGGCCGGCATGTATACCTTCGGCGGTTCGTTCTGGGAATTCGGCGAGCCGGACTGGGAGCACACACGCTATCTCATGATGTTCGGCGTGGCCGAAGACCATGACTCGAACCCGATCAAGCTTGGCCTCGGCAAGCTCAAGCAGCGCGGCGCCAAGCTGCTCGCGATCAATCCGGTACGCACCGGCTACGCCGCGATCGCCGACGAATGGCTCGGCATTCGCCCGGGCACCGACGGCCTGTTCGTCGGAGCGCTGATCCAGGAACTGCTGCGCAACGACTGGATCGATTTCGACTATCTCGTGCGTTATACCAACGCGCACTATCTCGTCGTGCGCAATGCCGGCGGCGCCGACGACGGCCTGATCGCGCGCGACGGCGAGGGCAAGCCGCTGTGCCGGACGCGCGACGGTCAGACCGCGCAGGCCGATGCGATCGACATCGCGCCGGTCATCGTCGGCGACTACACGCTACCGGACGGACGCCGCGCCGTGCCCGCGTTCCAGCTCTTCGCCGAACGCTTCCTCGGCCCCGAGTATTCTCCCGAGCGCGCCGCCGCACAGTGCGGCATCGACGCGGCGACGATACGGCGCATCGCCAAGGAGATCGCCGACGCGGCCTTCCGCGAGGAAATCCGCCTGCCGGTTCGCTGGACCGACGCCTGGGGCCGCACCCACGACGAAATGATCGGCCGGCCGATATCGCTGCACGCGATGCGCGGCATCTCGGCGCACAGCAACGGTTTCCACACCTGCCGGATGCTGCATTCGCTGCAGATGATACTCGGCGCGATCGACACGCCCGGCAGCTTCCGCTACCAGCCGCCATACCCCAAGGGCGTGCCGCCGGCGAATCGCCCAGGCAAGGCGCGCAAGCCCGACGGCACGCTGGACGCCGGTCCACTGGGCTATGTGCATGCGCCGGAAGATCTGCTTGTCGATGCGCAGGGCAACCCGCGCCGCATCGACAAGGCGTTTTCCTGGCAGCATCCGCTCGCCGTGCACGGCATGCTGCAGAGCGTGATCGCCAACGCAGTCGCCGGCGACCCGCAGCGCATCGACACCCTGTTCCTGTTCATGGCCAACATGAGCTGGAACTCGGCCATGAACACGACCGGCACGCGGCGCATGCTGGTCGAGAAAGACGCCGACGGCGCGTACAAGATCCCGCGCATCATCTATGTCGATGCGTACGCATCCGAGATGGTCGAATTCGCCGACCTCGTGCTGCCGGACACCACGTATCTCGAACGCTACGACTGCATCTCGCTGCTCGACCGGCCGATCTCCGACGCCGACGCCGCCAGCGATGCGATCCGCCATCCGGTCGTCGAACCCGACCGCGACGTACGGCCATTCCAGGATGTGCTGCTCGATCTCGGTACGCGCCTGGGTCTGCCGGGCTGTCTGCGCGAGGACGGGTCGGCGCGTTATCCGGGCGGCTTCGCCCAGTACATGGTCGAGCACGAGCGTGCGCCCGGCGTCGGCCTGCTCGCCGGCTGGCGCGGCCGCGACGGCCGGCGCGAAGGCACGGGCGAACCCAATCCGCAGCAGCTCGAACGCTACAAGGAACACGGTGCGTTCTGGCATGCGGCCGTGCCCGTCGCGGGCCGCTACTACAAGATGGCCAATCGCGACTACCTGGAGTGGGCGCGTGGCCTCGGCTTTGTCGGCTCCACGCATGCGCAAGTGATCGAGCTGTATTCGGAACGTCTGCAGCGCTTCCGCCTCGCCGCGCAGGGGCATGGCGCGGTACAGCCGCCCGAACGCGAGCGCGGACGCGTCGCGCGCTACTTCGATCCGTTGCCGTTCTGGTACGCACCGTTCGAGTGGGAGCAGACCGATCTCGACCGCTATCCGATCGCGGCGATCACGCAGCGTCCGATGTTCATGTACCACTCCTGGGGTTCGCAGAACGCGTGGCTGCGCCAGATCACCGCGCGCAATTTTCTCTACATCCACCCGCAGACCGCGCACGCGCTGGGCCTGCGCGATGACGACTGGGCCTGGGTCGAATCGCCGCACGGCCGCATCCGCGTGCCGGTGCGCTGCCACAACGGCACCGAACCCGGCACGGTCTGGAGCTGGAACGCGATCGGCAAGAAGCGCGGCGCCTGGAAGCTCGCGGCGAATGCGCCGGAATCGCAGCAGGGCTTCCTGCTCAACCACGTCATCACCGAACTGCTGCCGCCGCGCGAAGACGGCTACCGCTACGCCAACGCCGATCCGGTCACCGGCCAGGCCGCGTGGTTCGACCTGCGCGTACGCATCGAGAAGGCGACCGACGATGTCGAATCGCCGCCGCACCGCATCGAGGTCGCGCGCACATGACCATGCTGCCACCACCCGCGGCGAAGAAGCTCGGCCTCGTCATCGACCTGGACACCTGTGTGGGCTGCCATGCCTGCGCCGTCGCCTGCAAGGAATGGAACGAAGGCGGCCAGTTCGGCCCGCTGCCCGACGAGGACGCCTACGGCGCCGAACCGCTCGGCGTGTGGTTCAACCGCATCCACAGTTTCGAGGTGCAGGCGCCACCGCCGGATGCGCTCGGCAATGGACCGCTGCAGCAGCTGCTGAAGACCGGCTTCGCCCAGAACGCACCAGCCATGACCGTGCATTTCCCGCGTTCGTGCCTGCATTGCGAGACGCCGGACTGCGTCACCGTCTGCCCCACCGGCGCGAGCTACAAGCGCGCCGAGGATGGCATCGTGCTCGTCGACGAGGACAAGTGCATCGGCTGCAAGCTGTGCTCCTGGGCCTGCCCCTACGGCGCGCGCGAATACAGCGAACAACGCGGCGTGATGCAGAAATGCACCTTGTGCGTCGACCGCATCTACAACGAATCCTTCGCCGAAAGCGAACGCCAGCCGGCCTGCGTCATGGCCTGCCCGACGCGTGCGCGCCACTTCGGCGACCTCGGCGATGCGGATTCGGCCGTGTCGCGTCTCGTCGCCGAACGCGGCGGCGTCGCCCTGATGCCCGAACTCGGCTATGCGCCGGTCAACCGCTACCTGCCGCCGCGGCCGCGGCGCAACGGCTGCGGTGCCGATGCAACGCCTGCGGCCAGCGATGAAATACTCGACCGCGAGCAGCTCTCGCCGCTGCTGCGCTGGGTCGACAAGCTTCTGTCGCGCTGACCTATCTCTCAAGGAACCGCCATGCTCCTGACTACCACGTCCACCCTCGAAGGCCATCCGGTGCGCCAGTACCTCGGCCTCGTCAGCGGCGAGGCGATCCTCGGCGCGAATGTGTTCCGCGATTTCTTCGCCGGCATCCGCGACATCATCGGCGGCCGTTCGGGCAGCTACGAGAAAGTGCTGCGCAAGGCGAAAGAAGCCGCGCTCGAGGATATGGCCGAGGCGGCCAAGGACCTCGGCGCGAACGCGGTCGTCGGCATCGATTTCGACTACGAGACCATCCAGATCAAGGAAGGCGGCGACATGCTCATGGTCACGGTGACCGGCACTGCCGTCGTCACGGGCTGATTCGC
>JAAFHE010000048.1 GCA_013298265.1 Lysobacterales bacterium
ATGATCATCCGGCGCATGAAGACCGGCGTGCTCGTGGTCGACGATGCCAACCGCATCCACCAGATCAACGAATCGGCCTGGATGCTGGTCGGCAGCCCCAAGCCCGATCTGCGCGACCTCGGCACCGTAGCCCCGGAGCTGTCGCGCCGTCTCTACCACTGGCGTACGACCGGCAAGACCGACACCCGCGCGGTCGCCCTGGCCGAGGACGCGCCTGAAGTGCTGCCGCGCTTCACGCGCCTGTCGCCGAACGAGGCGACGAATGTGCTGATCTTCCTTGACGACACCTCGCTGGTATCGCGGCGGGCCGAGGAGCTGACCCTGAGCTCGCTGGGGCGGCTGTCGGCCTCGATCGCGCACGAGATCCGCAATCCACTCGCCGCGATCAGCTACTCGGCCCAGCTACTGGCCGAATCCGAAGACCTGATCGTGGCTGACCAGCGCATGGTCGAGATCATCAACAACCACTGCGCACGCGCCAATGACGTGGTGGAAAACATCCTGCAGCTATCGAGGCGCGAACGCTCGCGGCCCGAGCTGGTCGACGTGAACGCCTGGGTGACCAACTTCATCGAGGAATACAAGGCCAGCAACGACGTCGGCATGGATCAGCTACGCGCGGTGACCCAGCCACGCCTGATCGACGGCCTGTTCGATCCGCAGCAGCTACAGCAGGTGGCCTGGAACCTGGTGCAGAACGCGATCCGCTACGGCCGCCTGCCCGGCGAACCGGCCCGCGTCGCGGTGATCGCGCGCATGCTGGGCGACAAGGGACCGCCGGTGGTCGAAGTGGTCGATCGCGGTCCGGGCATTCCGCCCAAGGTCGCCGCGCAGATCTTCGAGCCCTTCTTCACCACGCACGAGTACGGTACCGGTCTGGGACTCTATCTCGCCCGGCAGCTATGCGAAGCTAACCAGGCAGCGCTGGAATACGTGCCCGTGGCCGGCGGCGGTAGCTGCTTTCGCATCACGCTCGTGACGCAGATGGCACCGACGCCGATGCGCCAGTGAGATAGATGGCTTTACCCGTACGGGTCCGGGCATTACCCTGCCGGGACAGGGGCGGACGGCAGGCAGGATTGCACACGCGATGAGTAAACAAACCGCTCTGGTGATCGATGACGAACGCGATATCCGCGAACTGCTGACGATTACGCTGGGCCGCATGAATCTCGATGTCACCACAGCCGGCAGCGTCGGCGAGGCGAAGGCACGCCTGAGCGAGCGCCGCTTCGACCTGTGCTTCACCGACATGCGGCTGCCGGACGGCTCCGGCCAGGAAGTCATTGAACTCGTAGCGCGCCAGTACCCAGAAATGCCGATCGCAATGATCACGGCCTACGGCAATGTCGATGCCGCGGTGGTCGCGCTCAAGGCCGGCGCCTTCGACTTCGTGTCCAAGCCGGTCGATCTGGCGATGCTGCGCCGCCTCGTGCAGACCGCGCTGAAGCTCGGCGAGGAGCGCCGCAGCGGCACCAGCGCGACCGAAAGCAAGTTGATCGGCGACTCGCCCGCGATGGAGCAGGTGCGCGCGACGATCGGCAAGCTCGCACGCAGCCAGGCGCCGGTCTACATCAGCGGTGAATCCGGCGTCGGCAAGGAATTGGTCGCGCGCCAGATTCACGAACTCGGCCCGCGCGCCAGCGGCGCGTTCGTACCGGTCAACTGCGGTGCAATCCCGTCGGAACTCATGGAAAGCGAGTTCTTCGGCCACAAGAAAGGGAGCTTCACCGGCGCGCACGCAGACAAGGACGGCCTGTTCCAGACCGCCCACGGCGGCACCCTGTTCCTCGACGAGGTCGCCGAGCTGCCGCTGCACATGCAGGTCAAGCTGCTGCGCGTGATCCAGGAAAAATCTGTGCGCCCGATCGGCGGGCGCGGCGAAGTCGCGATCGACGTGCGCATCCTGTCGGCCACGCACAAGAACCTCGCGCGTCTGGTCGAACTCGGCCAGTTCCGCCAGGACCTGTTCTACCGCATCAACGTGATCGAATTGCGCGTACCGCCGCTGCGCGAGCGCAAGGAAGACATACCGAAGCTCACCGGCCGCGTGCTCGAACGCCTCGCACGCGACCACGGCAGCAGCCCGGCGCGGCTCAAGCCCGAGGCGCTGGCCTCGCTGCTCGCCTACAATTTTCCGGGCAATGTGCGCGAACTGGAAAATGTACTCGAACGCGCGGTCGCGCTGTGCGAGGGCAATACGATCGAGGTCGACGACCTGCAACTCGTGCAGCAGCTACGCAGCCGCGGCGCGAACGAAGGCATCGGCCCGGCGCCGGCGCAAGCACACAACCCGGCGCCTGCGGGCAACCAGGCGATCGATCACGACGAGGACGATGGTCAGCCGCAGGGCCTCGACGACTTCATCAGCAACATCGAGCGCGAGACCATCATGAAGGCACTGGTCGAGGCGCGCTACAACAAGACCGCGGCAGCGAAGAAGCTCGGCATCACGTTCCGGGCGCTGCGCTACAAGCTCAAGAAGCTCGCAATAGACTGATCCTCTACCCGGACCTGAGTGACCATGACCACGGCTACTCTTCCCGCGACCGCCAGTTCTGGCCGACGCATGACCCGGACACGCGCGGCACTGCTGCATCTGGGCATCAGTGCCTTGCTCGGCGTCGCCACCATAATCCTGCTTTTCGGCGTGTGGTACCCGCCGCCGTATTTCTCCGCTGCTGGCGCCGATGTGCTAGCCCTGCTGCTGATCGGCGTGGACGTCGGCATAGGCCCGCTGCTGACCTTCGTCGTGTTCAAGCCCGGCAAGTGGGGACTCAAGTTCGACCTGTTCGTCATCGCGGCGCTGCAACTCGGGGCACTGGTCTACGGACTGCACGCTGTCGCCGTCTCGCGCCCCGTTTTTCTGGTGTTTGCCGTTGATCGCTTCGAACTGGTCGCGGCGAATCAGATCGCGGACGCGGACCTGAAACACGGCATCGAGGAACGTTTCCGCCAACGCTCCTGGAAAGGCCCGCTGCTGGTCTACGGCGAAATGCCGAGCGATCCCAAGGAGCGCGGCGATCTTGCTTTCAGCGGTGCAGAAGGACGCGACCTGCAGAACCAGCCCAGATATTTCCGCGACTATGACGCCAACGCCATCAAAGTCGCGCAACATGCAAAAGAACTGGCCACGCTGCGGCCCAAGCTCAATGCGGACTCAGTTGCATTACTGGAGTCCTGGTTGCAAAGCCACTCGCTGAGCGATACGGACGTGCGCTGGGTTCCAGTAGTGGCACTGCGCAAAGACGCGACCATGCTAGTGGCGAGCAGCAGCGGCAAGGTACTCGACACGCTTCCGATCGAGCCGCCCTGGTAGCGGCAGAAACATACGGCGGGCGGCACCGTCCGTGCGCCGCCCGCCCGCTTCGTCTCATTTCCCCTGAATGATCTGCGCGGCCTTCGCCTCCCCAAGTCGCTCTAGCGCCATACGCGCCATCCAGCGGCGTTGGTTTCCGGCACCGATGGCCTTGACCACGTCGCGCATATCACGCTCCAGTCGCAGCACGTCGGCGTCGTTGCCGGCAGCGGATGCGGCCAGCATCGCGTAGCGCAGCACGTAGTCCGCTGTCGCCGGCAACATGTCATCCATATGCCCCTTGAGCAGCGCCTCCGCCCGGCGCTGCGTTTCGACATGGTCGCGAGAAGCAGCCGATTCGAGCATGGCGAGCATTATTTTGATTGCCGGCGGCTGGGTCGAGCACTGCACCCAGTCGGGTTTTATCCAGAAGCCTGTCATTTCCTGAGGATGCAGGAAGGGAATGGTTTCGGCGGCGACACGCTGCAACGCCTGCATCTGCAGCAGCACGTCGTCTCCAGACCGGCAGCGCCCGACCCACTCACGCAGTGCAGACATGCTGGCGCGGACTTCCGGCGTCGCGTCCGCTGCATCCGTTTCACCACGCGAGGCGACATACGCGTATGCCATCTGGCGGAACGTCGTGCGCGGAAACACAGCACTGACCGACGTCTCGCCGCTCGGCAGCGGCACGCCGGCAAGCAGTTCGAGCACCGGCTGGTCGGCAACCGGCATACCGACCAGGGTTTGCGCGAATATGCCGCGGAAACGCGAACGCGGCGCCTCCAGCGACAGAATTGGATAGAAGTCCGAGTTCGCCCGCTGGGTCACCGAAGAGAAAAAGCTGTTGAGCTGCTTGCTGCGACCGAGTTCGTGGAAGGCGATGTCGTCCGGACGCCCCAGGCTGACCCGCTTCAGCAACGCCTTCATTTCGGGATTGTCGAGGCGCGATACATCGATCTCGCCGACCGGGCCGTCGGCACTCGCGACGATGATCATGTCGCCGAAGTTGGACAGGAATACGCGGTAATCCGAAAACGACTCGCGCAGCGCCGTGATGACCGTGCCGACCAGCTCATCCTCAATTTCGTACAACTGTATCCATTGGATAAAAAGACCCTTCGGCTTCAGGTGTCGCGGCACGAAACGGTAGAACTCGCGGCTGAACAGGCTGGATACGCCCGATACCCAGGGATTGGACGGCTCGGAAATGATGACGTCGTACTTCGATTTGTGCGCGGTGAAATAGCTGCGCGCATCTTCGATATGCACCTGTGCGCGCGGATCGCTGTAGGCGCGCTCGACCATTGGCCGGAACAACTTGGCGCCTTCAATCATGGCCGCTTCGATTTCAATCGTGTCGACCCGCTTTACCCGCGGGTCGGCCAGCACGCTGTGCGTGGTCAGGCCGGAGCCGAAGCCGATGTTGGCGACGTCCTCAGGCGACGCATGCATCGACAGCGGCAGGGCGGCCGCGAGAATCATGGTGATCTCGTCCATGCTCGGGCGATCACCGTGCATCATGATCGACGCATCAGGCTTGCCGTTCGTAGAAATCGTGCGCATCCCGCTCGGCGCCTCGTAGACGCCGATGCTCGAGGTCTTGCTGTCGCGGTAGAAAAGCAGCTTTTGTTCGTCAAGTCGCGCCAGACCCGTGCGATAGACGCCGGCCGACATTGCGAGTGGGTCGAACTTTGCTATCAGCAACGTCACTATCGTCGCTATGCTGGCCAATGCGATGGCGCCCACGTAGTGCCTGCGTTCGGTTTGGACCGCGACCACCCGATTCGGCCGCAGCAGGATCGCCCCGAGAACCAGATCAGCCACTGCCGCAACAATCATCGCGAGCTTGAGCCCCAGTCCGGGAATCAGCAGATGCACGGCAAGGAACACACCGACGATGGCGCCGACAGTATTGGCCGCGTAGATGCGGCCGACTGCCGCCTCGCCAGCGCCTGCGCGAATCAGCGACAGCGTGAACAGCGGCAAGGTCATGCCAGCAAAAAACGCCGCGGGCGCCATGATGGTGACGGCAACCACCGCACTGACGACGTTGTACGCGGTGTAGGCCTGCTCGCTGCGCGACAGCGCATTGAGGAACCACGCCACCCAGTCGAATGAAAGATCGTAGAGGATAAGGCTGGCCAGCGCAGCGAGACCCATCAGCACCTGCACCCAGCCCGCGACGCGCAACGGGAACGCATATCCGTCGATGCGCTTGCGGATCCAAAAGCCACCGAGTGCCAGACCACCGATGAAAGCGGCCAGCATGAGTTCGAACGCATGCAGGGTCGAACCCAGCGCAAGGCTCAGCATGCGCACCCAGCCGATCTCGTAGATGAAGGAACTTGCGCCGGTCACAAACGCAGCGAGCAGCAGCAGCCGCGCACCGAGCACCGCCCCGGCCTGCGCCGATGACGTGCGCGGACGCGGCGTCTCGTCCTCGCGGGCCAGCAAATATGCGAGCAACGCGACGAGGATGTTCAGCGCAGCACCGACCTGCATCGCGCCGGGCAGGCCGATTGCGGGCAAGAGTACAAATGTCGCAATCAGCGCACCCAGTGCCGCGCCAATGCTGTTGCTGAAATACAGGCCGCCAAGCACCGAACCATCGCCGCCCGGAGCGCGGCGCATCACGCCGTTGCTCATCAGCGGGAAAGTCATGCCAAGAAGAATGGCCTGGGGCAGGATCAGCAGAATGGCCGTGAACCACTTGAACAATGCGGACAAAGAGCCACTGCTCAGTGTTGGCAGCACCACGTCATAGGCCAGCCCGGTGACCGTGAGGAACTCGCGATGAAACAATGCCGCGGCGAGACCAATCACCAATTCCACATAGGCATAAGCGCGCAGCAGGTTGCGCCATTCGGTCGCGTACCGGCTGACCCACCACGCACCCAGCGCCATGCCGCCCATGAAGATCGCGAGCACCAGACTTTGCGCGTAGGCGGCGTGGCCAAGGAAAAGTCCGAGGTATTGCGACCAGATGGCCTGGTAGATAAGCCCGGCCGCCCCCGACAAGGCGAACACGAACAAAGCTCCAGTCGCCAACCCGCGTTCCCCAATTTTTGTTCCGGACATAGTTGCTCAACCCTGTCGAAGAACGCGGAGCATACGGCAACAAATGGCGGCAAGGCAGTTGGGGCCATCGCACTGCAGTGGACGAGTTGGCGAACCCCGCCCCCACCTCGTTCGGCCAACCTGGGGGGCGGCGCCCGTTGGCACAGAATCTGCTGCGAGCACCTACCCCCCTGTCGGAAGACCGCCATGCGTGCGTCTATCTCTCGCGGCTTTACGCTGATTGAACTCATGATCGTCGTGGCTATCATCGCGATTCTTGCCGCGATCGCGCTGCCGGCCTATCAGGACTACCTGGTACGCAGTCAGGTCGCCGAAGGGCTGAGCCTGGGCACCGGCGCCAAGGCCGCGATCTGGGACTTTCTGTCGAACAACGGCCGCTACCCGCCCAACAACGCATCGGCTGGCCTGGCACAATCGACCAGCATTGTCGGCAGCTACGTCAAGTCGGTCGACATCAACCTGACAGGCATCGACGTCACCTTCGGCCGCGACGCCAGCACGAACGCGGCGATCTTCGGCAAGGTGCTCCTGCTGTCTCCGATTCGTCACGACGGCAGTCTTGACTGGACCTGCAGCAGCACGACGATTCACGGCAAATACCTGCCGACTAGCTGCCGCTGAGGCCACGGGAAAACGCCCTTCAGGATTGCGTCAGTTAGTGCCATTACGCGACACTTCTGGGCGATCGGAACGGCATGTGTAATGTGACGGATCGAGTCGATCTTCACAGGGTTCCGTGACGGGACTCACAACAAGTTTCCGAGCGCCCCCGGAATAGCACCGAGACCAGCACTCTGTCCGGCATGGCACGAAGCATGCTGAATTCAGAGTTGGATCGTCGGGGGATTCTTGTGCTTAAGAGCTAAGGAATGCCGTTGCCGAGTGCACCCCCGGGGTTCTTTCGGGCGATACCAGTTAGCTAACTTCCACTGAGGAAATACTCATGAATATCAAGAAGACCAAAGGCTTTACCCTCATCGAGCTGATGATCGTGGTTGCGATCATTGCCATCCTCGCGGCGATCGCGCTGCCGGCCTACCAGGACTACCTGATCCGCTCGCAGGTGTCGGAAGGCGCCGTACTCTCCGATGGCGCCAAGACCGCCGTCGCCGAGTTCTTCAGCAATACCGGCCGTCTGGCCCCGAGCAACACGTCCGTTGGCCTGGCCCTGGCGGCCTCGATCAAGGGCAAGTACGTCAGCCAGGTCGATTCGGCTAACGGCCTGATCACCGCGACGTATTCGTCGGCCGCCCCGTTCGAAGCCAACGCGAAGATCAACGCGCAGGTTCTGTCGTTCTCGGCCATCACGAATGCCGGCAGCATCACATGGAACTGCAAGACCAAGGCAACCACGGTGACCGGCAAGTACCTGCCGACTTCCTGCCGTCCGTAATCGACCTTCCGCGTCACCCTGACAAGGGCCGCATCTGCGGCCCTTGTTTTTTGTGATCACCGCAAATTTCGTCGGCATGGTGCAGGTCGGGTGACGTATCGAACTGATGGTCACAGGGATCCGTGACGGGCTTCACAACAAGTCTCAGGTCGTCGCTCGAAAGAGCAAGAAGACCAGCGCCCTGCCCCACCTGGCACGAAACATGCTCCAATAGACCTTGGATCGTCGGGGTATCTTGGCCTTAGAGCCAAGGAATGCCGTTGCCGAGTGCACCCCGGGGTTCTTTCGGGCGATACCAGTTAGCTAACTTCCACTGAGGAAATACTCATGAATATCAAGAAGACCAAAGGCTTTACCCTCATCGAGCTGATGATCGTGGTTGCGATCATTGCCATCCTCGCGGCAATCGCCCTGCCGGCCTACCAGGACTACCTGATCCGTTCGCAGGTGTCGGAAGGCGCGGTGCTCTCCGATGGCGCCAAGACCGCCGTCGCTGAGTTCTTCAGCAACACTGGTCGTCTGGCCCCGAACAACACGTCCGTTGGCCTGGCCCTGGCGGCCTCGATCAAGGGTAAGTACGTCAGCCAGGTCAATTCGGCTAACGGCCTGATCTCGGCGACGTATTCGTCGGCAGCCCCGTTCGAAGCCAACGCGAAGATCAACGCACAGGTTCTGGCCTTCTCGGCCATTACCAATGCCGGCAGCATCACGTGGAACTGCAAGACCAAGGCAACCACCGTGACCGGCAAGTACCTCCCGACTTCCTGCCGTCCGTAATTGACCTCCTGCGTCACCCTGACAAGGGCCGCATCTGCGGCCCTTGTTTTTTGTGATGACAACGTACTCTACCGACAGAATCCGCAGCGCCATTTTGCTCGTCGCCGTTCTGGGCCTGGGCTGGTGGGCGTATGCCCCGGGGCTGCTTGGCAATTTCCTGTTCGACGACTTCGCCAACCTGCCCGCACTGGGCGCCTACGGCCCCATCACCGACAGCGCGAGCTTCTGGCGCTATCTGACCAGCGGCGGAGCCGACATCACCGGCCGCCCCGTCGCCCTGCTGACGTTTCTGCTTGACGCCCAGTCCTGGCCGGCGGATCCCTATCCGTTCAAACGGACCAACCTGATCCTGCACCTGCTCAACAGCGCACTGCTGGCCTGGCTGCTGGCGCTCGTGGGACGGCAGATGCGCGAAGCGCATGCGCCCGGCGCCGCAGGCGGCGCAACGGACGATCGGGCGGTGCGTCACGCTGCACTCCTGGCGGCGGCACTCTGGCTGCTGCATCCGCTATTCGTGTCGACCACGCTTTATGTCGTACAGCGCGAAGCCATGTTGCCGGCAACCTTCGTGCTGTTGGGTCTGATCGGTTTCGTGCGCGCGCGCGCGCTGGTCGCGCGCGGCGAGCGTGGCGGATTTTTCTACGCAACTGCCGTGATTGGAACGACTACGCTGCTGGCGACGATGAGCAAAGGCAATGGCGCACTGCTGCCGCTGCTCGCCTGGCTGCTCGATGCGGTGCTGCTGTCGCCGCGCCAGCCGATACATGCCCCCCGACAGCGCACGCTCTGGCGCTACTGGCGCTGGCTCATGCTGATGCTGCCGACGCTGCTGGTGCTGGGCTGGCTAGCGACGACGGCCTACACCGGATTCACTCAGGGCCTGGAAGCCACTCGCCCCTGGACGCTGTACGAGCGCCTGCTGACCCAGAACCGCGTACTGGTCGACTACTTGCTGCAATTGTGGTGGCCACGCCCCTATACCCTCGGCTTATTCAATGATGCCGTGGAGGCTTCGCGCGGCTGGCTCCAGCCGATCACCACCCTGGCCTGCGCGCTGCTGCTCGCCACGCTGCTGGCCGTCGCCTGGTTCAAGCGCCGCAGTCATCCCATTGCCGCCTTCGTCGTACTGTTTTTCTTCGCTGCACACCTGATGGAATCCAGCGTCGTGCCGCTGGAACTGTATTTTGAACACCGCAATTACCTGCCGGCACTGCCGATGTTCTGGCCTCTGGCGCTGTGGCTGTGCGAAACCGGCGGCCGGCTGCGCGGACTGCGTCGAACGCTCACCCTGATCCTGCCGCTGGGCTTTGCGGTGCTGACGCGGCTAGGTGCGGGACTTTGGGGCAACACGCAGGAACAGGGGCTGCTGTGGGCGCTGCGCAACCCGGACTCACCGCGCGCGCAGGTCAACGCGGCCCATGTCGAGGCCGCGCGCGGCCATCTCGATGCCGCTGCGGCGCGCCTTGTCGCAGCACAGCGCAAGAACCCGGACGATGTTGCCGTGGCGCTGAACCTGATAGGCGTCAAGTGCCGGCTCGGCGGACCCGCCGCAAGCGACATCGCCGATGCGGACACAGCCTTGCGCGAAACGCGCAATCTCGGCCGCCTCGGCTTCGAATGGTTCGACCAGGGACTCGCCGCGGTCCAGACCGGCACTTGCCCAGGCTTGAACCTCGACACACTCGACCGGCTGCTCGACGCGGCCCAGGCCAATCCGCGCAGCATGAAGGTTCCCGGCCGGCGCCAGGATCTGCATCATCTTCGCGCGCGGGTCGCGCTTCAGCGCCGCGATGGCGACCGTGCGCTGAGCGAATTCAATGCCGCCCTCGACGCCAGACCCACGCCTCAGGCGGCGCTCGCGCAAGCGGCCGCGCTCGGAGCGGACGGGTTTCCCGAACAGGCCCTCGCGCATCTGGATCATCTCGCGGACGTCTGGCAGCCGCAGCAATGGCGCGGGATGTCGATGATGGCCGTGCACCAATGGCTGCTTGCGCGCCAGGGCTACTGGGAGCACGAGATTGCGCATCTGCGCGGAGTCCTTGAGGAAGACGTCCGCCTGCGTGGTCAGCCCCAGCAGCCCAGTAGCCAGTAGACAACTGACCTCGTGCCGCAACGTAACCTACGCCCCTATCGTCGCCACATCGAAACCTCACGGTATCCGCGCATGAACGCAAGGTTGCGAACGCAATTGGCGCTGGTCGTGATACTGGCCGTCTGCGCGCTGGCCTATTGGCCCGGCACCGGCGGCAGCTACGCTTTCGACGACTATCCCAACATTGTCCAGAACACCGACTTGCACGTGACGCCGCAAAGCGGTGGCTGGGTCGCCGCCATGCTTTCCTCGCCGTCGAGCGATCTGCAGCGGCCGCTCGCGATGTTGAGCTTCGCCGCCAATCACTACTTCACCGGCCTCGCGCCCTGGCCGATGAAAGCAACAAATATTTTTGTCCATTTACTGAACACCGTGCTCGTGTTCGGCCTGCTCACGACGCTGTGCCGCGCCCTGCCAGGGACCGATGAGGCCGGCGCGCGACGGCGCCGCTTCGTCGTGCTGTTCTGCAGCGCCGGCTGGGCGCTGGCGCCGATCAATCTGATGGCGGTGCTGTTCGTCGTTCAGCGCATGGAGAGTCTGTGCCACCTGTTCGTGTTCGCCGGCCTATGGCTCTACATCAGCGGCCGCCTGCGCCAACGCGACGGCCGCGGTGGACTGTGGCTGGTGCTGCTCGGTCTGATCGGTGGCACCGGCCTGGGCGTACTGGCCAAGGAATCGGCGGTGCTGCTGCCGGTCTATGCGCTGTCGCTGGAACTCACGCTGTTCCAATTCCGCAGCAACGGAGCGCGCGACCGGCGCGTGATCACACTCTTTGTCCTCGTGCTGCTGCTGCCTGCCGTACTGGGCCTGAGCTGGCTGCTGCCGAAGATGCTGGAACCTCGCGTCTGGGCATCGCGCGATTTCGACCTGACCGAACGGCTGCTCACCGAATCACGCGTCCTCTGGAGTTATCTACGATGGACCGTGCTGCCGGATCTGAGCCAGCTCAGCCTCTATCACGACGACTATCCGGTTTCGCGCGGCTGGCTGTCGCCGCCGACGACGCTCATCGCGGTGCTCGGTCTTGGCGCGCTCATCGCCGCCGCGATCGCGCTGCTGCGGCGCCGGCCGCTGAGCAGCCTCGGTCTGCAGTGGTTTCTCGGTGCGCATCTGCTGACCGCCACGGTGATACCGCTGGAACTCGTGTTCGAGCACCGCAACTATTTCGCGTCGCTGGGCGTGCTGCTGGTGGTGGCCGACGCGCTGCTGCTGTGTAGTTGGCCTCCGGCGCTGCGCCGCGGTTCAGCCGTGCTTG
>JAAFHE010000480.1 GCA_013298265.1 Lysobacterales bacterium
CCGTGGTTCTGGAGCCTAATCATGCTGATCATCCGCAATGTGCCGGAGTTCGTGTTCAAGCGGGTGAAGCTGTGACGCTGACGAAGACCGACAAGCTCGTACTCACCGGCGCCGCCGGCCTCGTCGGCCAGAACCTCATCGTCGAACTCAAGGCGCAGGGCTATTCCAACCTCGTCGCGATCGACAAGCATGCGCACAACCTCGCGATCCTGCGCGAACTGCACCCCGACGTGCGCACGATACAGGCCGATCTCGCCGAGCCCGGCGCCTGGAGCGACAGCTTCGCCGGCGCGGCCTGCGTGGTGCAGCTGCATGCGCAGATCACCGGCAAGTTTCCCGACGAATTCGTGCGCAACAACGAGCAGGCGACGCGGCTTGTGCTCGATGCCTGCCGCCAGCACGCCCTGCCTTACCTCGTGCACATCAGTTCCTCGGTCGTCAATTCGGTCGCGAATGACGACTACACCAACACCAAGAAGGCGCAGGAAAAGCTCGTCGTCGACAGCGGCCTCGCCCACTGCGTGCTGCGGCCGACACTGATGTTCGGCTGGTTCGATCCCAAGCACCTGGGCTGGCTGTCGCGCTTCATGGCGAAAGTGCCGGTGTTTCCGATCCCGGGACACGGCCGCTACATGCGCCAGCCGCTGTACGAGCGCGACTTCTGCCGCTGCATCGTCAAATGCATCGAGACCCAGCCGCCCGGCACGATCTACGACATCTGCGGCGACACGCGCATCGACTACGTCGACATCATCCACACGATCAAGCGCGCGAAGGGACTGCGCACGCCGGTCGTGCATATCCCGTATTGGTTCTTCAAGGCGCTGCTCAAGACCTATGCGCTGTTCAGCAACAAACCGCCGTTCACCGCGGCACAGCTCGATGCGCTGACCGCCGGCGACGAGTTCACCGGCGTGGATACGCAAGCCGTGTTCGGCGTGACGCAGACACCGTTCGCCGAGGCGGTGCGCGAAAGCTATTGCGATCCGCGCTATGCGCACATCGTGCTGGAGCGTTGAGCGCAATGAACGCCACTCTTCCACCGTGCGCCCGCCGCCCGTTCACTTTCAAGGCTAGTCCGTGAGTAACACGAGCAAACGTTTCGCCATCGTCGGCGCCGGCCCCATGGGCCTGATGGCGGCGATGGAAATCCTCAAGGCCGGCCACGAGGTCGACATCTACGAGCGCGACGACCGTATCGGCGGCATGTCGGCAGCGTTCGATTTCGACGGCCTGCAGATCGAGCGCTACTACCATTTCGTCTGCAAGACCGACGATCCGCTGTTCGAGCTCATGGCCGAACTGGGCATCAGCGACGCGCTGAAGTGGACCGATACCAAGATGGGCTTCTACTGCCAGGGCAAGCTGTACCAGTGGGGCACGCCGTTCGCGCTGCTGCGCTTCGACAAGCTCGGCTGGATCGACAAGTTCCGCTACGCGCTGCATGTGATGCGCACCAAGGGCATCCGCGACTGGCGCGCGCTGGACAAGGTCGGCGTAACCGACTGGCTCAAGGCCAATCTTGGCGCGCGCGCCTACGACGTGCTGTGGGAACGCCTGTTCCATCTCAAGTTCTACGAATACAAAGACAGACTTTCCGCCGCCTGGCTCGGCACCCGCATCAAGCGCGTCGCGCTGTCGCGCCGGAACCTGTTCCAGGAGTCCATGGGCTATATCGAGGGCGGCTCGGAAACCTTGCTTGAAAAAATGCAGGAATTCATTCTTGCGCGCGGCGGGCGCATCCATCTGAGCGCCGGCATTGAACGCGTCAACGCGTCGGACGGGAAGGTCCAGAGCATTAATGTGCGCGGCGAAACCATTCCGTTCGACGGCGTCGTGAGCACCGCGCCGATCCAGTACGTGCCGCGGCTCGCACCGGACCTGCCGGCGGATTTCATTGCGCGCATCCAGGCGCTGGAGAACATTCCCGTGGTCTGCGTCATCCTCAAGCTGCGCCAGCCGCTCAGCGAGAACTTCTGGATGAACATCTGCGACGACAGCATCGACATTCCCGGCGTCATCGAATATTCGAACCTCAATCCGGGGGCCGGACCGGCCATCGTCTATGCGCCGTTCTACATGCCAAAAACACACCCGAAGTTCGCCCGTGACAACGCCGCGTTCATCGAGGAAGTGCTCGGCTATTTGCCGAAGATCAACCCGGCGTTCTCGCGCGACTGGGTCCTGGCCAGCCATTGCCATCGCTACGACTATGCCCAGGCCGTCTGCCCGCCGGGCTACTATGACCGGCTGCCGCCGATGCGCACGCCGCTCGAAGGCCTGGTCATGGCCGACACGGCCTACTATTACCCCGAAGACCGTTCCATCTGCGAAAGCGTCAAGGTCGCCAAGACCCTGGCGCAGACCGCATTAGCCTGGGCACCGCCATGACCGATTCCAAGGTCGAACTCGACAAGCTGTACAACCAGCGTTTTCCCGAAGCCGCGCTCGCGCAGAAACACGCGATCTGGAAAGTGCTGCGCAGCGATTTCTTCAGCCGCTACGTGAAGCCGACCGATACCGTCGTCGACATCGGCGCGGGCTACTGCGAATTCATCAACAACATCCAGGCGGGCAAGAAGATCGCGGTGGATCTCAACCCGGACGTGCGCCGCTTCGCTGCGCCTGACGTGCGCGTGATCAACGAATCCTGCACCGCGATCCGCGAACTCGACAGCGACAGCGTCGATGTCGTGTTCATGAGCAATTTCCTCGAGCACCTGCCGAACAAGGATCTCGTGCTCGACACCTTCCGCGAATCCCAGCGCATACTGCGCAAGGGCGGCCGCGTGATGGTGCTGCAGCCGAACATCCGCTACCTGCCCGGCGAATACTGGGACTATTTCGACCACCACACACCGCTGACCGAGCGCAGCCTCGTCGAAGGGCTGCAGCTGGCCGGGCTGGACCCGACCACGGTCATCGCGAAGTTTCTGCCCTACACGACCAAGAGCCGTCTGCCGCAGGCACCATGGCTGGTGCAGCTGTATCTCAAGGTGCCGCTGGCCTGGCGACTGCTGGGCAAGCAGGCGTTCGTTGTTGCCGAGAAGCGATAGTGCGCGCGTCCAAGGCTGCGCCGCCGGTAGACCACAGGTGATTTCGCCACGCCTGTTGCGATTCCTGCTGGTCAGCGGAGTCGCCGCGCTGATCAATTTTGGCTCCCGCATTGTGTTCAGCCTCGTAGTGCCTTATCCGGCGGCTATTGCGCTGGCCTTCTGCGCGGGCATCAGCAGCGCCTTCATCCTGAACCGCCGCTACGTGTTCGAGCGTGCGACGATTCCGCTGCGCGAGCAGATGCTGTGGTTCACCGCAGTCAATCTGTTTGCGCTCTTGCAAACGATGGCCGTTAGCCTGCTGCTGAAATACTGGCTGTTTCCCACGATCGGCATGCACTGGCACAGCGAAGCCGTGGCACACGCGATCGGCATCGTGTTTCCTATCGCAAGCAGCTACCTCGGCCACAAGAAACTCTCGTTCCGGTCGACTTCATGAACTCGACGCAATGGACAACGCCGTCGCGAGCACCACGCAGCATCGACTGGTTCGGTGCGTTCATCGGGCTGTTCATGCTCGTCATCTCGCTCCGCCTCGGCATCGGTACGGCCGGAACCAACCTCGACGAATCCTGGTCGGCGGTCATCGCCTGGGCGCACGTAAATGGCGCGCAGTGGGGCAGCGACATCGTGTTTACCTACGGCCCGCTCGGCTGGCTCAATCCCTATGCGACCTACAATCCGGCGCTGTTTCCGACGTTCTTCGCAAGCCAGATCGCGTTGAGCATCGGCGTCGCCGTGACCTTCGGCCTGGCAGCTTCGTTGCTTCGCGGCCTCGACCGTTTGCTGCTGTTCGTCGCACTCCTGATGCTGACGCCCTGGCTGCACAGCGACGTGCTGCTGCTGGGCTGTCTCGCTGTTGCGATAGCGGCAGTCGAGCACGTCGCGCGCTCGGCGCCGGACGCGCGCTTGACGCTACTGCTGGCGGTGGTCG
>JAAFHE010000481.1 GCA_013298265.1 Lysobacterales bacterium
GCGGTTGAACCGCGCGTTGAAGCGGTCCCGGCTGCACCGTCCGCACCGGAAGATCCACCCAAGCGGCCACAGGGACTCTGGGCCGTAGCCGCCGTCATCGTCGTGACGTGCGCGCTGCTGTCGGTATTCGGCCGCGCACCGCAGCCTTCGCGTGTGGATCTGCGCAATCCGTTGTTTGCCCAGAGCGGCTTCCCGCTGCGCCCCGTGACGGCCGAGTCCGACAGCGAGACCTTCCCGAGCATCTCGCCTGACGGCACGTCGGTCGCCTATACCGCACGCTATCCCGGCGACGATGGCCCGCACATCTATCTGCGCGGTCTGTCCGGCTCGCCGCCGATACGATTGAGCCGCAGCGAGGCGAGCGAAGAGACGTATCCGGTCTGGTCTCCCGATGGCACACAGATCGCGTTCGTCCGCTTGCGCGGCGACGAGTGCCGTATCGTCGTTGTCGCTGCACTCGGCGGCCGCGAGCGCGAAGTGTCCGGCTGCGAGCCGCATTTCATCGACTATTTCGACTGGACCCGCGACGGTCGCTCACTGCTGATCTCGCGTCTGCGCCCATTGCCCGACATCGACGGCAAGCCGCGCACGGAAGCCGTCAAGAGCCTGCACCTGCTCGCGCTGGAGGACGGTCAGGTGACGCCGCTGGACTATCAGCGCGACATCGGCCAGCCCGACATACAGCCGCGCGCGTCGCCCGACGGCAGGCGCATCGCCTTTCGTCGCGGTGCCGTGCCTTACAGCGATATCTTTGTCGTCGGTGCAAGCGGCGGCGCGGCGCGCCAGCTCACGCGTCTGCGTGCGCGCATTCGCGGCTATGACTGGCTGCCCGACAACCGGCACATCCTTCTGTCCTCCGATCACAGCGGCACGCAAAGCCTGTATCTGCTCGACACCGAATCCGGCGATTTGGCCAATCTCGGCATCGCCGGCGGCAGCTACCCGGCGGTCAGCCGCAGCCGTGGTCTGGCGGTGTTCCAGCAGGACAATGCCGACGTGAACCTGCAGAGTTTCCGCTTCGACGCCGCCGTCGATGCCGCCGGCGAGGGTATTGCCTCTTCGACGCGCAGTGAAAGCTGGCCGGCGTTTGCGCCGAACGACGACCGCCTGGCCTTCGTCTCAAACCGCGGCGGCGATTCGCAGCTCTGGCTGTCGGAGCCCGGTGCGCGCACTTCGTACCAGATCACGCACCACGACAATGTCGAGCTCAGCGCGCCGAACTGGTCGCCGGACGGACGCCGCGTGCTCTACGTCGCGCGCGGCAACGGCCACAGCCGGCTGTACTCCGTCGAGGTTGACTCGGGCCAGACCCGCCTCGAAAGCGCGGAGGGCGACAATGTGCGCTACGGCAGTTACTCCTTGGACGGTCACAGTATCTTCTATGTGTCCGACCGCGACGGCGCCTGGCACATGTGGCAGCGCGACCTCGCCAAGCGCAGCAGCCGGCGCCTGTCGGATTCTTCCGCCTACAGCGTCAGCGACGGCGCCGGAAATGGAAAACTGTACTTCGCCAATATGAGCGAGGGCGGCCTGTACTCGATCGACCTCGCCAGCGGCAGTGAAGAGCGGGTCAACAGCAATGTACAGTTCTGGAACATGAGCGCCTGGCGCGTTGACCCGACCGGCCTGTATTACCTCTACAGCGGCGAGGACATGAAACCGCAGCTATTCGTGCAGCCTTGGGACGGCAGTCCGCCGCGGCTGCTGCGCAAGGTCGAATGGGCGCTGGTCGAAGGCGGCCTTGCGCTGGACCGCGCTGCGACACGCGCCGTGCTGCCCGTGGTCGCGCGCGACGATACCGACGTGATGCTGCTGGATCTGTCGGCGGTGGTTGGCCCTGACACGGGGCGCTAGCCGGAGGCGCTCGCAGGAGCGCTAGCCGCTACTTGTCGCGTGTCGAGGAACGCGCTTCCGCCGCCACCGCGCGCGAGCCCGCGATGATCATGCGCACCATTTCTGTGAGCTGCCGGATCAGTTCCGCATCGCGTTCGGTCGGCAGATCCATCGCGGTGGCGCCGATGGCGAATACCAGTCGCGTGATGGCCCGCGCCACGAGGGCCGGCTCGTGCAGCGCGGCCTTGTCCGCTGCGGCGATGCGGACCAGGTCGATCCTCAGTTCTTCCTCGAAGAACGTGAGCTCGCGATCCACCGCCTGCTTGAAGGCGTCGGAGCCCACCGTGCCTTCGCGCAACAGTACGTGGAGCAGCTTGTCGTCGTCGCGAAGTTGCTGCATGAAGGCTTCGACGGAACCGCGCACGACGCTGCGATCGGTTGCCGCCCGGTGGCGTGCTGCGCCGACAATCTTGCGCAGCGAGCGCCCGGCGAGGTCGATCAGGGCGACCGCGAGCTCGTCCATGTCGCGGAATTGGCGGTAGAAGCTGTTGGGTGCGATGCCCGCTTCGCGCGTGACTTCGCGCAGGCTCAAGCTGGAGACGCTGCGATGCGGCCCGAGCAGCCGCAGCGCCGCGGCGAGCAGGTCGTCGCGCGATATCGTGGCACGACGCCCAGGTGTTGTGTGGTCGCTTCCGGCGTCGGTCGAAACGGGGTTCTGGGTCACGGCATCCGGTGTGGGCGGCAGGGGCGTGCAATCATACCGTCGTATTTGATATACGTTCGTATAGACAATCGTGCATTCGTCCGTATACTGCCGGCATGACTGCTGCCGCTCACCCTACCGTCCCGCGCTACCGACGCACCCTGCGACGACTGGTCCAGTCCGTCGTCGTGCCGGCCACCTTTGATTTCTGGGCATCCCGGCTTCATCCGACCTTGTCGTGGGCTCGCCCGCTCGCGCGAATCGTGGCGCGAACGCGCGCATCGAGCGACGCTGTGACCTTGCTGCTGCGGCCCAATCGCCATTGGCAGGGCTTTACCGCGGGCCAGCACATCAACGTCAGCGTCGAAATCAACGGCATCCGGGTCACCCGCAGCTACAGCCTGAGCGACGCGCCGCGCGCGGACGGCCGCATCGCCATCACAGTCAAGGCGGTCGAAGGCGGCCGGTTGAGTCGGCATTTGTGCGACGACGCCCGTGTCGGCGACGTAGTCGGGATTGGGCCGGCCTTTGGCGAAATGACCTTGCCCAGTACCGGTAGCGGTCCGCTGCTGTTTCTTGCCGCTGGCAGCGGCATCACCCCGCTGATGGCGATGCTCCGCAGCGTCGCTGCCTTGGGTATGCCGCGGCCGCTGACGCTGGTGTACTGGGCGCGGATAGCCGGGGAGTTCTGTTTTGCCGAGGAACTGCGCGGCCTTGCGGCGCGGCATGCGGACTTCAAGGTTCACTTCGTACTGACCCGTGCTGACGCGCGGTTGCCGGACGAAAGCCAGGGACGAGTCAGCGAACAGCAATTGTCCACATTGGTTCCCGATGTCGCGCAGCGGCATGTCTACGCCTGCGGACCGGGCGGCTTTGTCGAAAGCGTCCGCGCACTGCTTGCGTCGCGTGCGTCGAGCTTCAAGTCCGAAGCGTTCACACCGCTGCCGCGCGTCGTGGAAGAGGGCGGAACCGTGCAGGTGACGCTCGCCCGGCGCGGCCAGACTCTCCTTGTGCCGCGCGGTCAGTCCCTGCTGGCGGCGCTGGAGGACGCGGGTCTGAATCCGGCTTCGGGCTGCCGTATGGGTATCTGCAACACCTGCGCCTGCGGCAAGCGTTCCGGCACGACGCGACACCTTCATACCAACACCACGCAATCCGAACCGGTGTCCGCGCTGCGGCTGTGCGTGAGCAGCGCCGCCAGCGATCTCGTCCTCGACCTGTGATGCCCGCATGACTGCCAAGCCCGCCAATCGACCACTGACCCACGAGCAGCTCGAGCGCTTCGGTGCCGAACTCGATGCGCTGCGCGCCACTACCGTCGCAACGCTCGGACAGCGCGATGCCGACTACATCCGCGCCATCGTCGCGGCCGTCCGCTACACCGGTTTCGGCGGCCGCGCGCTGCTGTTCGTCGGTGCCATCGGCGGCGCTTTCCTTCCCGTCCTG
>JAAFHE010000482.1 GCA_013298265.1 Lysobacterales bacterium
TGCTCTACAAGGGCGTCGAGAGCGCTGCTGTTTTCTGTAAACTGCGCGGAAATCCCTATGTGGAACTCGTGCACTGGCTGCACCAGCTACTGCAGAACAACGACAGTGACCTGCACCGCATCATCCGCCACTACCAGCTCGACGCGGCGAAGCTCGCCGCCGACATGGTCAGGTCGCTGGACCGCCTGCCTACCGGCGCGACCGCGATCAGCGACCTGTCCGATCACCTGCAGAACGCGGTCGAGCGTGGCTGGGTCTACGCGACGCTGATGTTCAACCAGAGCCAGGTGCGCGGCGCGACCCTGCTGCTGGGCATCCTCAAGACGCCCAGTCTGCGCACCGTGCTGCACGCGATGTCCAAGGAATTCCAGCTCATCGAGCCGGACAAGTTCTCCAGCGAACTGGCCAAAGTCGTCACCGGTTCGCCCGAGGACCAGCAGGGCGCGACCGATGGCAGCGGCCTGGACGCCAGCGGCGGTCCCGGCGAAGTCAGTGGCGCGATGGCGCCCGCGGCGATGGGCAAACAGGAAGCACTGCGCAAGTTCGCGGTGGATCTGACCGAGCGCGCCCGCAAGGGCGAAATCGATCCGATCACCGGCCGCGACGACGAGATCCGCCAGATCATCGACATCCTGATGCGCCGGCGGCAGAACAACCCGCTGCTGACCGGTGAAGCCGGCGTCGGCAAGACCGCCGTGGTCGAGGGCTTTGCCGTGCGCATCGCCAGCGGCGATGTGCCGCCGCAGCTGCAGGAAGTCTCGCTGCTGATGCTCGACATCGGCCTGCTGCAGGCCGGTGCCAGCATGAAGGGCGAATTCGAGCAGCGCCTGCGTCAGATCATCGACGAAGTGCAGTCCAGCCCCAAGCCCATCATCCTGTTCATCGACGAAGTGCATACCCTGATCGGTGCCGGCGGCGCCGCCGGCACCGGCGACGCGGCCAACCTGCTCAAGCCCGCGCTCGCGCGCGGCACCTTGCGCACGATCGGCGCGACGACCTGGAGCGAGTACAAAAAGCACATCGAGAAAGACCCGGCCCTGACGCGCCGCTTCCAGGTGGTGCAGGTCGGCGAGCCGGATGAGGACAAGGCCATCGCGATGGTGCGCGGCATCGTCGCCATCCTCGAAAAGCACCACAAGATCACCTTGCTCGACGAAGCCGTGACCGCCGCCGTGCGCCTGTCGCACCGCTACATCCCGGCGCGCCAGCTGCCCGACAAGGCCGTCAGCCTGCTCGACACCGCCTGCGCGCGCGTCGCCGTGAGCCAGCACACCACACCGGCGGAACTCGAGGACTGCGTCCGCCGCATCGAAGTGCTGCGCACCGAGCAGGGCATCATCGAGCGCGAGGACGCGGTCGGCGTCGACGTCGCGCAGCGGCGCGAGCGCTGCGAAACGCGGCTCGCGCAGGAACTCGAACGCGAGCAGACGCTCCGGCAGCGCTGGGAGCAGGAAAACGAACTCGCCACGCGTCTGCTCGACCTGCGCGCGCGCCTGCGTGAACTCGCTGCCGCGGCCAAGGCCGCCGCGGAAAATCCTGCAGCGGACGCGGCGGCTGGAAAAAATTCCGCGGCCGATACTGGCGATGGCACTGTTACGGCGGCATCGGATCGCGTCGCCCTGCTCGCCGAGCATGCCGCGGTGCAGGCCGAACTCGACGCGCTGCAGGGCGAATCGCCGCTGATCCTGCCGGCGGTCGACGAAACGGCGGTCGCTTCCGTCGTCGCCGACTGGACCGGCATTCCGGTCGGCCGCATGGTGCGCAACGAAATCACCGCGGTACTGCAGCTCGTCGACACGCTGGATCGCCGCGTCGTCGGCCAGCGCCATGCGCTGGAACTCATCACCAAGCGCATCCAGACCGCGCGCGCGCGCCTGGACAATCCGAACAAGCCGATCGGCGTGTTCATGCTGGTCGGCCCTTCCGGCGTCGGCAAGACCGAAACCGCGCTGGCACTGGCTGAAAGCCTCTACGGCGGCGAGCAGAACCTCATCACCATCAACATGAGCGAGTTCCAGGAGGCGCATACCGTCTCCACGCTCAAGGGCGCACCGCCGGGCTACGTCGGCTACGGCGAAGGCGGCGTGCTGACCGAAGCGGTGCGGCGCAAGCCGTATTCCGTCGTGCTGCTCGACGAAGTGGAAAAAGCCCATTCCGACGTACACGAGCTGTTCTTCCAGGTCTTTGACAAGGGCTGGATGGAAGACGGCGAAGGCCGCGCGATCGATTTCCGCAACACCATCATCCTGCTGACCTCCAACGTCGGCACGGACCTGGTCATGAGGCTCACCGCCGATCCGGAGCTCGCGCCCGAACCCGAAGCCTTGAACAAGGCGCTGCGCGAGCCGCTGCTGCAGAAGTTCCCGCCGGCATTCCTCGGCCGCCTGGTCACGATCCCGTACTACCCGCTCAGCAACGACACGCTTGCGCTCATCGTGCGGCTGCAGCTGGGCCGCATCCAGAAGCGGATCGCCGAGCAGCACGGCATCGACTTCAGCTACGGCGAGGATGCGGTGCAGCTCGTCATCAAGCGTTGCACCGAAGTGGAATCCGGCGGCCGCATGATCGACGCGATCCTCACGCACACGGTGCTGCCGACCGTGAGCCGCGAATTCCTGACCTGTCTCGCCGAAGGGCGCAAGCTCAGCCACATCCGCCTCGAAGTGGCCAACGACGATTTCGCCTACCGTTACGGCCATCTCGCCGACGCGGGCGAGCCCGCCGCTGGCACGGCCTGATCCGACCTCGACCTGAAGGAGCCGTCATGCCATCCCCGACCCGACCCGGCCCGCTCGGCAGCGACAGCAACAGCTGCGGCATAGACTTCGGCACGCTCATGCGCGTGGTCACGCCCTGTCCGACCTTCGTGCCCGAGGCGCCGCCGCAGATTCCCACGCCGGCTGCGACCGGCGTCGCCGGCTACAGCATCGACACCGCGGTCAAGCACATCGACGCGAACGCGCACACGAAAAGCCAGGGCCGCTGCGCACGCTATGTGCGCGAGGCGATCGAGGCCGGCGGCGCCAAGATCCCGCTGCCGCGCCCGGTCTATGCCAAGGACTATGGCCCGGTCCTGGCCAAGCTCGGTTTCGGCAAGATACCGTCAGTCGCCTATTCGCCGCTGCGCGGCGACGTAGTCGTGCTGTCGCCGCCGTCGGGCCAGGTTGCCGGACACATACAAATGTACAACGGTACAAAATGGGTTTCGGATTTCACCCAGGGCACGGACATCTATCCAGGACCGGCCTACCGCAAGGAACAGGTGTCGTATGAAGTATTCCGACCGTAAGCGCGGCTTGAGCGGCCTGCTGCGCCGGGTCGCCGGCTGCGCACTCGTGGGATTCGCACTCGCCGGGTGTGTGGCGGTCACGGCTGCCGACGGCACGACGGCCAAGCCGTCGGAGAAGACCGTCGCGACGCCGGTCATGATGGACGATCCGCTGTTCGGCCTGAGCTACGACACGACCAAGATCCGGTTCGAGCGCCTGCCCGCGGCGGTCGCGAAGAAAGCTGATCTCGGCACGCAGCCGCAGTGGATCTATGCGCGCAGCACGCGCGACGGCACCACGCTGACCATCGTCTCGGGCTTCCTGCGCATCGAGTCCGACGAACCCGGCAGCACCGCGTTTTCGATCGAACCGGATTTCGGCGCCGTCCTGCGTAGCAAAGGCGACGCGGTCGAGGTGCTCGGCGTGCCGGATCGCCTTTACGGCGACGAGGCCATCGTGACGCCCGATGAGCTCAAGCCGCTGCTGGCCGATGCGGTGAAGCGCTATATCGCGGCCTGGGGCGGCAAGGACGGCCTGCAGGCCGCATTGCGGGATTTTGAACAGCCCGATGTCGTACCGGTCTCACTGCGCGAGGCATTGCGTGCGGAGAGCCTGTATGTCGGTGCCGCGGGCGCGCGCTGAGATCGCCGCCGGCGAGTTCTGTGTGACGTTGAGATGTCCGCTACCGCACCGGGC
>JAAFHE010000484.1 GCA_013298265.1 Lysobacterales bacterium
CATCCGCAGCCGGCGCTGCGGCGCCACCGCTGAAGGCCGCGTCGAAATCCACGAGTTCGGCCCTGGGCGTCGATACCTCCGGTGTGGCCGGCGTATCGAACAGCGCGTCGAGTTCCGCGCCGAAACTGAAATCCGGTTCGGCTTCGACGCTCGCGGCGCCCCGGGCGGACGGCGTGTCACCGAACGGGTCGGCGCCGAAGTCGCCATCGGAGAAGCCGAAGTCCG
Source organism: Lysobacterales bacterium (assembly GCA_013298265.1). Lineage (GTDB taxonomy): Bacteria > Pseudomonadota > Gammaproteobacteria > Xanthomonadales > Rhodanobacteraceae > Tahibacter. The sequence goes on from JAAFHE010000484.1 coordinate 226, forward strand.
AAGCGACATCGCGCGCCTCGCCGACCGTGCGCGTCGTCGGCACGGACGGCTCGGGCAAGTCGAGTGCGCCGAGGTCGAAATCGAGATCGAAGCCCGGCACAGAAGCGGGAGCGGCTGCGCTGCCCGGACTCAGGTCGGGATCGAGGTCCTGTCGCCTCGCCGTAGCCGGCGCTGGATCGAGATCGAAGTCGAAATCAAAGCGACGGTCGACAGCGGGCGGCGGCGAATTCGCAGCCGCGGGCAGATCGAAATCGAAATCCATCGCCGGCGGCACCGAGGGGGCTGGCGGCGCCGACGGCAGGTCGAAACGGAAGTCTGCAGAAGCCTGGGCCGCGGCGGCGATGGACGGCGGCTGCGGCAATTCCAGCGTGATCGCCGCCGGACCGGCCGGTGAAGGCGCGGCAGTGCCGCTGCTGAGCAGTTCGTCGAAATCAAAACCGAAATCGGCGACCGGCGCAGAGGCGGCCGCCTTGGGCGCAGCGACCGCTGCGGCAGGGGGAGCAGCTGGGGCCGGTGCCTGGCCGAACAACGCATCAAGCGCGTCGGACAGGCCTGCATCATTGGAGAACATGGCCGCGGCCGCCGCGTCGGGCGCGAAGGTGTGGCCGGGCGGCGACTGCTGCGGCGCATCGGGTATACCGCGCGCGATCTTCTGCGCCGGCGACGGCGGCGCCTGGGAGCCCGGCGGACGCGGTGGATCGGAGACTTCGGGCCGTCCCATGATCTTGGCCGCGAGATGGCGCGACCAGCGCGCCTGGTCCCAGCCGGACAATCCCGAGGACACCTGCGCATCGTTGAACACGACGTTGTAGCGCTCGTCGTCGAGGAGGTCATAGACCTCATCCAGATGCGATTCGATTTCCGGATCAAGGTTGACGATGACGACGTGCGCGCCGGAACCCTCCAGCGCGTCGCGATCCATCTGCGCGGTCAACGCCTCGTAGACGACCGCGGCACCCAGTTCCTTCAGCGCGTCCTTCAGATGCCCCTCGAGCTGGCTGGTCTGATAGAGCAGCGCAACACTCACCGTCTCGTCGCGATCGAATGAATTAGGCACGGCTCAACCTCAAGGTTTCCAGCACATTGCGGAGCAGGTCGACTTCCTGGTACGGCTTGCCGAGATAACGCTCGACGCCGATTTCCAGGGCGCGCTGCCGATGCTTCTCGCCCGTACGCGAGGTGATCATGATGATCGGCACGAGTTTGAGACGCGGATCGTTCTTCATGTACGTGGCAAGTTCGTAACCGTCCATGCGCGGCATCTCGATATCGAGCAGCATCAGGTCGGGCACCTTGTCCTGCAGCTTCTCGACCGCGTCCAGGCCGTCCTTTGCCGTGATCACGTCCATGTCGTTGCGTTCCAGCACGCGCGTCGTGACTTTGCGCATGGTGATGGAGTCGTCGACCACCATGACCAGCGGCTGGCGGCGTTCGTCCACCGGCGGCGCGACCGGCACGGGCGCCAGCGTGGCAATGTCGACGCCGGCTTCGACGCTGGCCGCGCGCAGCGCGACGTAGCGGCGCACCAGCGGCGCGAAATCGAGAATCATGACGACCGAACCGTCGCCCATGATGGTCGCGCCGAAGATGCCGGCGACCGAGCTGATCTGCGGACCGACGGACTTGACGACAACTTCGCGCGAACCGACCACGCCGTCGATACGCACCGCGGCACGCTGGTCGCCGGTACGCGTCATCAGCAGCGGCACCTGCGTTTCGTCGGCGAGGCGCGGCACGGCCACGTTCAGCAGCTGCCCCAGTTCGTAGATGTGGAATTCTTCACCGGCGTAGGCGTAGACCGGGTTGGTCGTGGCCAGACGCCGCTCGAGATCTTCGCGGCCGATGCGCACGACGCCCTGCACCGAGGACATCGGGATCGCATAGGTCGCTTCGCCGAGGCGGACCAGGATGGCCTGGGTGACCGCGAGCGTGAACGGCAGGCGGATCGTGAAGACCGAACCCTTGGTGCGCTCCGAGTCGATGGTCAGGCTGCCGCCGAGCTGCTTGATCTCGTTGTGCACCACGTCCATGCCGACGCCGCGGCCGGCGAGCTGGGTGACCTGCTCGGCGGTGGAGAAGCCGGTTTCGAGGATGAACGCGTAGAGATCGCGATCGGACAGCTGCGCCTCGGGATTGAGCAGCCCGCGTTCGATCGCCTTGCGCCGGATCGCGTCGCGGTCCATGCCTCGGCCGTCATCGGACACGCGCAGAACGACTTCGGTCGCTTCGCGGCTGACCTGGATGGTGACCGTGCCCTCGGGATTCTTGCCGACCTTGCTGCGGTCTTCCGGCGATTCGATGCCATGGGCGAGCGCGTTGCGCAGCATGTGCTCGAACGGTGCCTTCATGCGCTCGAGCAGGTTGCGGTCCATTTCGCCCTGCGCACCTTCCACCTTGAGCTGGGCGCGCTTGCCGATTTCCTGCGCCGCCTGGCGCACCGTGCGGCGCAGCGACGGTACCAGCGAGTCGAACGGCACCATGCGCGTGCGCATCAGACCTTCCTGCAGGTCCGAACTGACGCGCGACTGCTGCAGCAGCAGGGTTTCCGACTGGCGTGTCAGGTCGTCGAGCAGGTTCTGAATGGACACCAGATCCGAGACCGACTCGCCGAGTGCGCGCGAGAGCTGCTGTAGCTGCGAGAAACGGTCGAGTTCGAGCGGATCGAAGGTCGTTTCGCCGGGCTCGTGATGTTCGCGCTGGTAGCGCGCGATGATCTGCGCTTCGGTTTCCATTTCCAGCTTGCGCAGCTGGTCGCGCAGACGCGCCACGGTCTGCTCGAATTCGACGAGGTTGAAGCGGAACGTGGTGACCTGCTGTTCCAGGCGCGAGCGGTAGATCGACACTTCGCCGGCGTAGTTCACGAGCGAGTCGAGCAGGTCCGAACGCACGCGGATCATTTCCTGGGCCGGACGCGGCTCGTCGTCCTCGATCGGCGGCAGCGCGCCGGGACGCGCAACCGGACGGATCGGCACCAGCTTGGGCACGTCCGGGGCGACCGGTGCGGCAACCGGCGCGCGCTCCTTCGGTGCGAAGTCCGCAGCAGCAGCGTCGGCCGTCGTGGCGAACTGGCTGGAAAGATCACCCGACACCAGTGCCTCGAATCGCGCAATCGCGTTCTCCGGCATGGCGATCGCCTGACGCTTGGCGATGCGCTGTACCAGCGCATGCAGGCGGTCATAGGCGCGCTCGAAGGATTCGACCGTCGCGCGGTCCATGCTGCGGCGGCCTTCGCTGATCGCCTCGAGCAGCGATTCCATCGCGTGCGAGAGATCGCCGATCGGCGCAAGACCTGCCATGCGCGCGCCGCCCTTGAGCGTATGCAGGTCGCGCTGCATGCCGGTGACGATGTCGCGATCCTGCGGTGCTTCGCGCAGACGCGCGATCAGACCGTCGGAGTGATCGAGTATGTCGCTGCCTTCCTGCACGAAGATCTCGAGCAGGTCTTCGTCCATGTCGGGCAGGTCGAGCTTGCCGTCCGGCTGCGGGTCTTCGGCAATCGGCGGCAGCACGACCGCTTCGTGCGCGACCGCACGGGCGCGCACTTCGGCGCGATCGCGCTCGGCAAGTTCCTCGGCACGAATGCGCTCAGCAGCAATGGCCCTGGCCTGCGCAGCCTCTTCCTCGGCGCGCTGTTCGGCATCGAGGCGAGCCTGCTCGGCCGCTTCCTCGGCGCGGCGCTCGGCCTCGAGGCGCGCCGCCTCGGCGGCTTCCTGGTCGGCACGGGCCTGCGCCTCGGCGT
>JAAFHE010000483.1 GCA_013298265.1 Lysobacterales bacterium
AGCCATTCGCCGTTGCGTCGTCCCTGCGCGAGCGCATTCAGGTCGATGACGCCGGTGGCTGTTGCCAGATCGAAAACTATCGCGATGCGCCCTGTGCCCAAAGGCGTGCTGTCGGTGGTCTGCGGTACGGCCATGACGAGATCGGCGCGGCCGTCGCGATTCACATCGGCCTGTCCGGCCAGCGATGCGCCGGTCTTGTCGCCGCCGGACGCGCCCTGCACGCGCCAGCCGTCCGCGGCCGGCAGGCTGCCGAGGTTGCGTACGGCGTCGTAGCCGGCCATGCCTTTGACGATGAAGACTTCGCCGGAAAAACCGCGGCCGCCGGGGCTCGCGTCCGGATCGGCGATGACGAGTTCGTCACGGCCGTCGCCGTTCTGGTCGCCCAGGAACGCCACTGCGCTGCCGGCGGCACCCGCCACGCTCTGGCTGTAGAAGGCACCGACGAAGCGTGCGCCGTCGGCGCCGTTGAGCGCGCCCAGGTCGATACCCGGCGGAGACGTGGCGCGGCCATGGACGAGGTAGGCGCCGCCGACGGAGTGCTGTTGCGCGTCGATCATGCCGAAGGATCCCACCAGCAGATCGGCGCGTCCGTCACCGTTGCTGTCGCCGTCCAGCGCGAGCGAGATGCCGGTGAGGTTGAACGACTCGGGCTCGCGCAGAATCGTGCCGTCGAGGCCCGTGAGCTGGCCCACGGCGACGGTGGCCGGCGGCGTCGTCGTTCCGAACACGATATAGGCTTCGCCGTTGAAGCCGGCGCCGAACGGCGCCGCGAGCGCCAGGTCCGGGCGCGGATCGCCGTTGAAGCTGCCGCCGCCGGCCAGTACCGTGCCGAAGCCATCGCCGCTGCCCGCTCCGGCGAGCGTAACGCCCATGCTGCCCAGGGCATCCAGGTCGATAGTCGTCGCACCGCTGCGGCCGAACACGATCCACGCCTTGCCGGGCTGACCCGACCCGAACTGGCCGAAGCCGCTGCCCACGGCGATGTCGTCGTAGCCATCGCCGTTGAAGTCGCCGACGCCGGCAGTGGCCACGCCGATCGTCTTTCCGGCGGCCGCGCTCGCACTGGTGATCGCGACACCGGCCGCCGGCGTCAACGCGCCGAGATTCACGCTCGGAACGCCTACCGAGGTGCCGTAAACCACGTAGGCCGCGCCGACATTGGCGGTGGCACCACGCGCGGCGCCGGGCGCGCCGATCAGGAGATCCGCATAGCCGTCGCCGTTGAAGTCACCGGCGCCGCCCACCGCGGTACCGGCCAGCGCACCGGAACCCGCGCCGTCGATGCGGCTGGCCAGCAACGGCACCAGCTGTTCCAGATCAGTCGCGCCCGCGCTGGTCACGGCGGCGGCGAAAAACATCGGCAGAATGAATCGGTACATGTGCTGCTCCAGAAACAAGGCGATTCCGGCACTCCTGGCCCGCGAGCGCAGGGCCGGCGGGCGAAAAGCCGTGACTGAATCGAATGGCATTTACTTAAGCGCAGCTTCCAGATTTTCGTCATTCCCGCGGAAGCGGGAATCCAGCGGCTTCAGGCCTTTTCGACCCAGCAAAGGCGCTGGATCCCCGCCTACGCGCGGATGGCGGGGGCTCAAGTCAATGCCATTCGTGATCGAATCGCCGACCACTCAGGGTTCGAAACCGCTGGCGAACAGCCGGTCGACGGTGAAGGTGCCGGCGGCGCTGGCGGGTCCGCCATTGCCGGCCAGATCGGTCTGGCGCGCGGCGATGCTGTGGCTGCCGGCCGCGAGGGTCAGCGCGCACTGCCACTGTCCGTTCGCGTCGGCCACGGCAGCGCACTGCGCCAGGCCGTCGACGATGACCTCGATCGACGCCTGCGCCTCGCCGGTTCCCTGCAGCACCAGATTCGGCCCTACCGTACCCGCGGCCGTCAGGACGACCGGGGCCGCCGGGCTGGTGCGATCGACCACGACGGTCAGTGCCTCGCTGCGCGCACTTTCCAATCCTCCGCGCGAGACGCTGACGGCGAGCGTGTGCGGGCCTTCGGCCACCGACGGCAATGCCTGCGCGTAGCCGTCGAGGCAGACCAGGGTGCTGCCGGATGCCGCGCCGTCGACAAACACCTGCACGGTGTCGCCGTTGGTGCAGTTGCCGCGGACGGACAGCGGGTCGGCGCGCGTGATGCCGTCGCTTGGCGACGAGCCGGTATCGCTGCCCGGCGCGAGCACCGGCGCGGCAGGCGTCGCAGGCCGCACAGCGGTCCAATCGTGATGCACGTTCGCGAGGTTTCCGGCGAGGTCGGATTGGCGCAGATCGAACGCATGCGCGCCTTCGGCCAGTCCGCTGAAGGCAACGGGGCTGCTGCAGGCCAGGAATGCCGCCGCATCCAGCCGGCAGTCCACCGCTTGCCCGGCTTCAGCGGTGAACGCGAACGCGGCGTCGCCACCGACCGTGACGGCCGACGGCGCCGACGTCAGCGCCAGCGCCGGGGGAACGGTGTCGATCACGATCGCCGCGGTAGCCGAATCCGGTGAGACCGCGCCACCCACGTCCGCACGCGCGGCCGCGGTGTGCAGCCCGTCCGCCAATACAACACCGGCCGTGATCGCATACGTGCCGGCGACGCACGCGGCGGTGCCCGAGGACAGGGTATCGAGCAGCAGCGTCACCGTGCTGCCGTCGGCGCAGGTCCCGACGAAGCGCGGCTGGGCGATACGCGTGACGCCGTCGCTCGCGCTGGCGCCCGTGTCGTCAGCGCTGGCGACGCGCGGCGCGCCGGGCGCCGCCACCGCAGAGGCAGGCAATTCGACGGCGCCCATATCGCAGCGCGCGCCGAGGGTTCGTGCGAAGCCGATGCCGCGTTGGTCGGTAGCCAGCAACAGCGCGCGATGATCAAGGCATCCCGCCGGATCGGCGGCATCGCGTACCAGGCTCGTGCTCGCCGGCAGCAGGGTGCGCGTTACGCCGCCGTTGCTGGCCAGCGTCGTGGCGAGTTCAGGATCGGAACCGGTGATGTTGGCGCCGCCGGTGAACACACAGCCGCCCCCCGCCTCGACGGCGCTGTAGTCGATCGTCGTGGCGCTGCCGCTGCCGCTGCAGTCGTCCGGGACGTTCGCGGCGGTGCGTGTGTTGTCTGCGATCACGCTGTTGCGCACCGCGACGCGGCTGCCGCTGTCGATGCGCAGTCCCGCGCCATTGGCCGAACTTCCCGTGCTCATCGCCGCCAGGTTGCCGGCGACGGTGGTGCTGTAGAGCGCGACATTGCCCGTACCGGTCAGGTACAGGCCGCCGCCGTGGTAGCCGGTCGTATTGCCCGAGACCGTGCTGTTGACCAGGCGCAGACGCGCCGTCGACTTGATCCCGCCACCGCCGGAAAAGGCGCTGGGCGACTGATTGCCGGCAATCGTGGATCCGATGATTTCGATCGTGGTGTCGCCGCCCGCCGTGATCGGTCCGAGGGCCAGTCCGCCGCCGGTGCTGTTGGCGTAGTTGCCGATGAATTCGGAGTCGCGCACGGTCCCGCGCCCGATCAGCGCCAGCGCACCACCGTTGAGCTGCGAACGGCTCTGGCTCACGCGAACCCGCTCCAGGGCCAGGTAATTGTTCGTCAGCAGGGCGCTGCTGTTGGTGCTGTAGGCGCGAATGCCGCCGCCATCGCCGAACAGGGACGGGCTGCCGCCGTTGACGATGGCCAGGTCCGCGATCGTCGCTGTGACCTTGCCCGTGGAGCCGCCGGAGACGTAGGGATCCACGTCGAACGCGCGGTCGCGGTTGGCCGCGTCGATGATCGTCGCGTCGATGCCGGCGCCGTAGATGCCCATGCCGGCCTTGATGTCGAAGTCGCCACCGGCGTTGGCATCGTCACCCGTCGTACCCAGCGTGATGGCGTAGGTGCCGGCGGGAATCAGCACCGCGCCGGGCGTGGCATTGGACGACGTGATCGCCGCGCGAAGGCTGCAGTCCCCGGGTGTGCAGCCGGCCTGCGCCGGATTCGGGTCATCCGTGC
>JAAFHE010000485.1 GCA_013298265.1 Lysobacterales bacterium
AGCCGAACTGTCTCTGGCGCTCGGTGCGTTCCATCGAAGTGCGCGCGCTGTTCAACACGGTCGACGACGTGGGTGCGATGTCGCCGCAGGACATGGCGTATTGGTACAGCATCGACGGTGGTACGGGCCCGGTCATTCCCGGTGCGACCATGCCGGTCACGAACAGGCCGAGGCACCGGATGATGCGGCGTGAATTCGTTTCCCTGGTTTCCACCCGTAACGGCAGCAACTGAAAGGCGGCCATGAGCATGAAAGCGAACTATCCGGTGTATCGCGGAGTTCCGGCACGGCAGCACGGCGCGGTGCTGTTCGTTGCGCTGGTATTCCTGATTCTGCTGACCCTGCTGGGACTTGCCGCGTCCGGCAACTCGATACTGCAGGAGCGCATGACGGGCGGCGTACGCAATCGGCAGCTTGCACTCATGGGCGCGGAAAGTGGCGCGCGGGGGGGCGAAACGCAGGTGTTCACGGCGCCGGCGCGCGCCAATCTCAGCACCGGTGGCATGGTATTCCCGAGCTGCTCCGGCGGCGCGCCGCAACCCTGCGCCTGGGACCAGCTGAGCGCCAAGTTCGCGGGTCCGACCGCACCCTCCAATTTGTTCCGCACTTCGCGAGAGTGGACGACTGCCGCCAACGCAGCGGGAACGGCCTATACGCCTCCGCTTTCCGGACTGACCGGCTATGCCGAGACCGCATCCATTGCGGCGCAGCCGATCCTGATGTACGAGGACCTGGGGCTGGACAGCTCGGGTTTCGCCAATCCGGGTCGCATGGGCGGCTCGAACGAACAGGAAGGCGGCGGCACCACCAATGCGCAACGTCGGATCTATCGTGTCACGGCGCGCAGCCTGGGCGGAAACGGCGAGGCCGCGATCCGCGTCAACGAGGTCGTGTATTCGTCATTCACTACAGGTGGTTCCTTCACGAGCAACTAGAGCGATCCAGGGGGCGGATCGTCCGAGAGCCGGTCGCGCGTCAGCGATGGACACGGGAGCCGGCAAAGTCGATCGCATGGACGATGCCTCTCGGAGAACAGGGACGAACTCTTCGTGAACCGTGCTATGGAGAAAAGGGCAGGGAGCCCTGTTCTCGACAAACTGTGCTGCTGTTTTCTCGTACGCGTCGTTGAGACCGTCAAGGACTAGCTATGAACCTGCGTATTCGTCTGTTTTCTCCGCGCTGGCTGCTGACCGGCTTCGCGCTGTGTCTTTGCGGCCTGCAGCCGCAGGACGCCCGTGCCTGGAGCACCGACCTGCTGGCGACGCCACCGGAGCTCACCGCGGCGGTTGCGCCGAACCTGGTGCTGACGTTTGACGATTCCGGCTCGATGGGCAGCAATTTCATGCCGGACCAGCGCCCCTACGACCCCGCCAACACCGGCTGGGGCAATCCCTTCCGTTGCGCCGGCGTCATCGATGCGAACGTCACCGATGAGACGAATGTGCGTTCGCGTTCGATGAACGGTGTCTATTTCAACCCGAACAACGCCTACGACCCACCGATTGAGGGAGACCTCACCGACAGTCCGTCGATGCCGGCTCAGGTCTGGCCGAACGCGCTCAACAACGGTATTGCGCATCACCGATCGGAGACTCCGAATGTTGGCCTCGGCACGATCGACGTCACGACCACGAGATTTTGCGGTACCGGCGGTACTGACCCAGTCGGCGCGGGCTACTACCGCTACAGGACGACTGCGCCGGCGCTAACGCTCGATGCGAATGGCAAGATCACCAATTACGCCACCTTGTATACCGCCGCAAACTGGGAATGGATCAGCCTGACCGCGGCGACGCCCGCGTTGCCGCCAGGCGTGACGCTGGCGCAGGCGCGTCAACGCTTCGTGAACTGGTATTCGTATTACCGTACGCGCCAGCTGGCGGCGATTTCCGCCGTATCGCATGCCTATCGCACGTTCGGCCCGGAAGTGCGCGTGGCCTGGCAGAACATCAATTCGAATCTGATCACTGCTACGACCGAGATCCGCCAGTTTGAGCTGCAGCCGACGCCTGGCGGCATCCGCGACCGATTCTATGACTGGCTGTTCAATATTCGGGCTAACGGCGGTACACCCAATCGCAGTGCACTGGTACGTGTCGGCGACATGTTCCAGCGCACCAGCGGGACGTATGAGAACCCCTATTGGGATCCGGAACTCAATCGTGAACTGGTCTGCCGGCAGAATTTCCATATCCAGATGACCGATGGTCTGTGGAATGGCAACGCCGGCATCGCGGTCGCGCGCAAGGATACGGACGCGACCACGTTGCCGGACGGCACGGCGTACGCGGTCAACACGAATGTCAACAAGGTGTTCTGGAACGAGGCGAACGCCACGGCGACGACCATGGCTGATCTCGCGTTCTATTACTGGTCCACGCCGTTGCGTACCGATGGCCTTTTCGCGGGCCCGGGCGGGCTGAAAGTGCCGCCGTATCTGCCGGATCGTACGACCAGCCTGTTCGGCCCTGCGCTTACCAGCGGCCAGGATCCGTTGACGAATCCGGAAATCTACTGGAATCCCGCCAACGATCCGGCGCGCTGGCCGCATCTGGTCCAGTTCATGATTGGCTTCGGCGCATCCGGCACGTTGCAGAACGACGATGCGACTTACGCAAAATTGCGCGGCTCGACGGCGGTACCGGCTACGGTGCAATGGCCGGCACCGGCCGAAGGCACAGACGACGGTCGCAAGATCGACGACATGTGGCATGCGGCGATCAACAGCCGTGGCAAGTTCTTCATCTCGAATAACCCGGCCGAACTGGCCCAGGCTCTGGTCGACATTGTCAGCAGCATCACGGCGCGCCGCGCGACGGCGACTGCGGCAACCGTATCCTTGCCGATCATCACGGCGAGCACGGAGTCCTTCAAGGCGAGCTTCGATACCTCCGACTGGTCCGGCAACGTGCTGAAATATCAGGTCGACGAGATTACCGGCGAAACCCTGCCGACGACAACACCGGATTGGGATGCGGCAACCCTGCTGACCGCGCGCACTCCGACCAGTCGCCGCATTTTCACCTGGGACGGTGCCAGCTCGCCGCGCAAGGGCATCTCGCTGGAGTGGTCGAACCTCAACTCGGCGCAGCAGGCCGCGTTGAACAACAACCCGGCCACGATTGCCGTCGACAACGACGGTCTGGGCTCGCAGCGCGTTGACTATCTGCGCGGTACCCGCACACGCGAGACGACGGCTCCGTTCATGCGCCGCCGCACCACGCTGATGGGTGCTGTGATCAATTCGCAGCCGACCTATGTTTCCGGCCCGATCGGCCTGTACCAGGACAGCTTCCCGGACGGCTCTCCGGAGTTGCTTGCGGCAGTCAACGATGGCGATAGCTACGCGAAATTCGCCGTGAGTGTCAGGACTCGTCCTCCGACGGTCTATGTAGGTTCCAACGACGGCATGGTGCATGCGTTCGACACGGTCACGGGGCAGGAGCGTTTCGCCTACATGCCGAGCATGCTGATCACGAACGGCAAGGCTGCGGAATACACCAATCCCAATCACGCCCAGCTCGTCACCGGCGTTGACTCGCGCCTGCGAGTGCAGGACGTGTTCATCCGGGCACCGCTGTGCGTGCGCAGCCCGTGCTGGCGTACCGTGCTGGTGGGGTCCATGCGCCTGGGCGCACGCGGCGTATTCGCACTCGACATCACCGACCCGACGACGTTCGGCCCGGCCAACGTGCTTTGGGAGTTCAGCAATACTTCGGCCGGAGGAGCGGCGCTCGGCTACACCTACGACTCCGTCAATATCGTTCGCCTGAACCGGGGCAACTGGGCGACGCTGGTATCCAGCGGCTATTTCCCGACGACGAACCTCGACCCGCGCGGTCAGCCGGATCCGGCGACGCTCGATCCGAACAAGGACAAGACGTCGTTGTTCGTGCTGGATCTGGAGAATGGCAATCGCATCGCCGAGATTCAGACCGCGACCGCACCTCAGG
>JAAFHE010000486.1 GCA_013298265.1 Lysobacterales bacterium
CGCCGCGTGATGGCGCAGGTAGGTGCCGTAGTCGGGCACGCCGACCGCCAGCCGCGCGGTTTCGTTGAGCGCTCGCCAGAACCGGCGCAGCGCGGTGCGCAGGGCGGACAGCGCTGCGCTTGCGGCGGGCCGTGTCACGCGCCCACCGTCGATGCTGCCACGTACGGCGTTTCCTGCGCGGTCGAACGGCTGTTGCGACGGGCGGCGAGGGCCGTACGGATGCCGAACACGAGGGTCACGATCACCACTGCCATGAACAGGCCGCACAGCGCCGCGTCGAGGTAGTTGTTGAAGGCGACGCGCTGCATCTCGGCCACGGTCTTGGCCGGCGCGAGGATCTCGCCGCGTGCGGCCTCGTCGGCGAAGCGCCGGGCATTGGCGATGAAGCCTATCTTCGGATTGTCGTGGAACAGCTTCTGCCAACTCGCGCTGACGGTGCAGATGATCAGCCATGTCGTCGGCACGGCGACGATCCAGACATAGCGGTCGCGCTTCATCTTGATGAGTACGGTGCAGGCGAAGATCAGCGCGAGCGTAGCGAGCATCTGGTTGGCGATGCCGAACAGCGGCCACAAGGTGTTGATGCCGCCAAGCGGATCGATCACGCCCTGGTACAGGAACCAGCCCCAGCCCGCGACGCACAGGGCGGTTGCGATCAGGTTGCCGGTCCACGATTCCGTATGCCGCAGCGGCGCATGCACGGAGCCCAGCAGGTCCTGGATCATGAAGCGGCCGACGCGCGTGCCGGCATCCACCGTGGTCAGGATGAACAGCGCTTCGAACAGGATGGCGTAGTGGTACCAGAACGCCATCATGCCGTCGCCGGAGATCAGGTTGTGGAGGATCTGGGCCATGCCGACGGCAAGCGTCGGCGCGCCGCCGGTGCGCGAGAGGATGGTGGTTTCGCCGATGTCGCGCGCGGTCTGGCTCAGCATCTCCGGCGTGACGACGAAGCCCCACTGGCTGATCGCCTGGGCGGCGGATTCCACCGTGCCGCCAAGCACCGCCGCCGGCGCGTTCATCGCGAAATACACACCGGGCTGCAGCGCGGTCGCGGCGACCAGCGCCATGATCGCGACGAAGGCTTCCATCAGCATGCCGCCGTAGCCGACCATGCGGATGTCGGTTTCGCTGGCGATCATCTTCGGCGTCGTGCCCGAGGAGACCAGTGCGTGGAAGCCCGACACCGCGCCGCAGGCGATGGTGATGAACAGGAACGGGAACAGGCTGCCGGACCAGACCGGGCCGCTGCCGTCGATGAAACGCGTGAGCGCCGGCATCTGCAGATCCGGCCGCACGAGGAAGATCGCCAGCGCGAGGATGACGATGGTGCCGATCTTGAGGAAGGTCGACAGATAGTCGCGCGGCGCGAGCAGGAACCACACCGGCAGCACCGAGGCAACGAAGCCATAGGCAATGATGAGCCAGGCGAGCTGGCGTCCGTTAAAGGTGAAGGCGCTGGCCCAGGCCGGATCGGCTGCGACATGGCCGCCGATCCAGATGGATGCCAGCAGCAGCACCAGACCGATCATCGAGGCCTCGAGAATCTTGCCGGGGCGCAGCCAGCGCATGTAGCAGCCCATGAAGATCGCGATCGGGATCGTCGCGGCGACCGTGAACGTGCCCCAGGGACTTTCCGCCAGCGCCTTGACCACGACCAGCGCGAGTACGGCGAGCAGGATGATCATGATGGCGAGGATGCCGACCATGGCCGTGGTGCCGGCGGTGTTGCCGAGTTCGCCGCGGATCATGTCGCCGAGCGAACGTCCGTCGCGGCGCGTCGAGCAGAACAGGATGATCATGTCCTGCACCGCGCCGGCAAAGATCACGCCGGTGAGTATCCACAAGGTGCCCGGCAGGTAGCCCATCTGCGCGGCGAGCACCGGGCCCACCAGCGGTCCGGCGCCGGCGATGGCGGCGAAGTGATGGCCGAACAGCACCCAGCGGTTGGTCGGCACGAAATCCAGGCCGTCATTGCGGCGCCAGGCCGGTGTCGCACGGGTCGGATCGAGCTGCAGCGCCGTGTCGGCGATGTAGCGGCTGTAGAAGCGGTAGGCAATCATCAGGATCGCTACGGCTGCCGCGACCAGCCAGATCGCGTTGACCGGCTCGCCGCGCTTGAGCGCGACAACGCCAAGGCAGGCCGCGCCCAATAGCGCAAGCGCCACCCAGCCGAGTTTGCTGAGCAGCGTGTTGCTCCCGATTGCCGTCGTCATCGATGTCGTCCCCGCGTCCGTGATGCGCAAGCGTCGGCGGGTTCGCGGTGGGGGTCAAGCCCGGTCACGTCGGTTCCTGCAGGTCGACATCGGTGCCGGTTGTGGTTCGATGATTGGCGTTGTTGCGCTGCGCCATAAGGCTGCCGGCGGCGCGCACCCGTGCAGAGGGTCGGTTGCACGGTCAGTGATTGGCCTGTGTGCGGCTACGGCCCGCCGACTCGGAGCGGCCTGCTTCGGAGCGTGTCATTCCGCGCAGGGCCGGCCGCGATCCCGGTCGGGGCTTGTGCTGGGATGGCTGCTGCCATTTCCTCTAGACGCTCCACCCGCAACCGGGTTTTGCGTGGCCTGGCAGCAGCCGCGTTCGCGCAGTCATGTGGTCCGTTGCAGAATACAATTATACGTTTACATTTGATGCATCGCAGTCGCGGGTCCGCCGTGAATCGCGTATCGGCCGCGTCTGTACGGTGTTTCGCGCCAGCCGGTCTGCGGTGCGCCCTCACCTGCAGCCCTGTTCAGCGGCGAATTGCGCGGTGCCGGTGCCTGTCGAATGCGCCGCAGCACAGGTGACGAATCCGTCGCGCTCTCGCCGCTGCCGGCCGGAAGCCGGTGCGTGGGGGCGGTAGCGCGGCGCGTGATGGTCTGTGCTGTGAGCTGACGCCGCAGGAGGCGGCAGGGTGGCTCTGGCATACTATGCCGCCCTTACTTTCAGCCAGCCGATACCTTCATGCCCAGCAACGAGCCGCGCGGTCCCCGACAGATACTCAAGGCGCTGCGCTGGTCCTGGCAGGGACTCAAGGCGGGATTCGCGTTTGAAGCGTCGTTCCGGCTCGAGGTATATCTGTTTGTGATCTTCGCGCCGCTCGGCCTGTGGCTCGGCAGCGGGCCGATAGAGAAGGCGATTCTGGTCGGCAGCCTGATCCTGGTGCTGTCGGCAGAACTGCTCAATTCGGCGATCGAGGCCGTGGTCGACAAGGCCAGCCCGGAATTCCACGTGCTGGCCGGCCGCGCCAAGGACATGGGCTCGGCGGCGGTGTTCATGCTGATGCTCAACGTGATGTTGTGCTGGGGGCTGATATTGGGGACGCGCTGGGCTTTGTAGTGCTCGATGGCGATTTCCGACGGCGTCCTTGGCGCGTATCTATGCAGCGAAAAGTATTCCTGTTCGTGCAATGGTTTTACTGCGACGCGAGCACCATCCCCACCCAACCCTCCGACCCGTTGGGCGTTCAAGTCGACCAGAACCTTCGGTTCTGAGCGGTCGCCTTTCACCCCCTTGAAGGGGAGGGCTACAAGCGAGCCCGATCTGTTTTCAAGCCCTCCCCTTCAAGGGGAGGGTTGGGTGGGGATGGTGTTTGCCCGACTCTGCGAAGTCAGAAACGCAGCGCGTGGGATAGCGCGTAAAAGCGATTTCGTCTGGACGGCGCCGTAGTTTTTTCCCCAAATTTTTCCAACTAATTATTGAAAGGTTCCCATGTCCGACGCTGTCGAATACCCCGCGCTGTTCCTCAAGAAAGGCGAGGACGCGCGCCTGCGCGCCGGACATCTGTGGGTGTTCTCCAACGAGGTCGACGTCAAGCGCTCGCCGCTGACCGGCTTCGCGCCGGGCGACCTGTGCATCGTCGTCGACCATGCGGCCAAGCCGATCGGTGTCGGCTACGTCAATCCGAATTCGCTGATCTGCGCGCGCCTCGTTGCGCGCGGGCTGGAACACGCGCTCGA
>JAAFHE010000491.1 GCA_013298265.1 Lysobacterales bacterium
GGGCTGGCGTACCGCGTAGCTGAGCATCGCCGGGATAATGCCCGCTCGCGTCCGTGTGATAGCCATAGACGACGATGCCGGCGGCCGGTTTGCCGTCCGCATCCACGACGCGTCCACGCAACTGCAGCGGCTGGCCTTTCTCGCTGGCCGGGGCGATGCGCGTGATTACGGCGATGTCGGCCGGTTTGCCGACCAGGGCGCCTTCGCAATCCTCGCAGGGCAGGCCAACGATGTGCTCCTGCGCGGCAGCGCCGAGGGCCATGAACGCGAGGGCGCCGATGGCAAGCCATGGTGGCAGACGACGGATGGACGTACGCATGGAACCTCCGGTTGGACAACAGCCGGTTGGCGAGGCGGAACCGGGTCAGGCTAGCGCATTCCGCGTGTTGCGGCGCCGGACTTGCGGCGCCAGCGCCGCCGCCGCGCAGATCAGCAACAACGGTGGGAACGGGTGCAGGTAGCGGAACGACACGATGTGCGAGAACAGCAGCTGACCGGCCACCAGGCCCAATGCCGTCAGCGCGAGCAGTGCAGCCGCCGCACGGCGCCGGCTCCACAGCCGCAGCAGCGCCAGCAAGGCCAGCGGGGCCAGCGCGAACAGACAGAAGATCAGCCAGTAACCGCCGCGTTCGAAATAGACCGCAGCCGGATTGCGCACCTCGTGCGCGCGGCTGCCGTCATGATGGAGCCGCTCGCGTAGCGCTGTCAGCGTGCCGGCAGACAGGGGGCGCGTGCCGAGATCGTCCGCCATGCGCGGCGAGGTTTCGCTGGCGACGAAATAATCGCGTGTCGTCGCCAGGCTCAACCGCAGCAGGCCGAGCGGATCGTCACGCAAGGCCTGAGTTGTGATCTGTCGTGCGAACGACTCCGTATCCGCCCCGGCGGAACGGCGCAACACGGCGATCAGCCCATCGTCCAGCCATAGCTGCGCCTCGCGCGCGCGCGGATCGGCGAGCGGCGGCCCCACCGTCTGCAGCAGCTGCGGCGCCAGGCCAACCTGCTGCAGATGCTCCGGCTTGACCAGCGGCGCCACCAGGCCGAGGCGGAACGTGCCGCTGCTCTGCAGGTACGCCGGCGGACCCTCGGAAAGGCGCCCGTAAAGGCGTTGATAGGCCGCGTGCACCAGCCCAGTCGATACCAGTGCGATCAGCAGATGCAGGCCGGTCCGGCGCCAGGAGTGCCGTGCGCCGCGCTCCAGCGCGGCCGCCAGCGGCGGGAGCAGCGCAAAGCCGAGCACGACGGGCAGCAGACTCATACGCAATCCCACCGTCGCGATACCGGCGAACGCAACCGCGATCATCCACGGCCACGCGCCGCGGCGCAGATAGGCCAAGCCACAGCTCAGCATGGCGATGAAGCACAGAGTGCCAAGGCTCTCGGCCATGACCATGCGCTCATAGAAGAGCTGCGCCGGTTCGATCGCCAGCAGGCAGGCGGCCAGCGCGGCGCCACGCCGGTCGGCGCCGAGGTCGATGCAAACGATGCGCGCGCAAAGCAGGGCGGTGGCTACGCCGCACAGCGACTGTGCGATCAGCAGCCCGATCAGGTCGCCGCTTGCCAATGCGCTCAAGCGGATGAAGATGCCGTACAGGAAGGAGCGATCCGGCGGGATCCAGCCAGTCAGCGCCGAATGCAGGTAGGACTCGGAGTCGCCGAGGAAGAAGCGCTGTGTAGGATCGGCCACGATGGATGCCAGCTTGAGCGTGACCAGTACGAGCGCGAGCCATGACCAATAGCGCGGCGAGGGTGTCACGCGGGCGGCGGGCGGGATCAGCAGCATGGTCGGGGCATGGGCAGGTCGGCATGAACGAAAAAACCAAGCCGCGCATGCTACGGGCAAAACGCGCTGCGCGTGAAGCGCGGCCGCCAGCGATCGGGCAGCGTCGGCGCAGCGGACATCTGCGGCAACTGCGCCGTGAGGCGCGCAGACCGACGACGGTGGCGGCATCCATGAGCGGCCGGCTTGTGGGCCGGCGGTGCTGCGAATCGTCGCTGCGCCGATAGCCCTGGGCGTGATAGGGGGCCGGGGCGTGCTGTCCGGAGACAGGCAATGTCTGGCAGATGGCGGAAGAGGTGGGATTCGAACCCACGGATGGTTACCCATCGCCGGTTTTCAAGACCGGTGCATTCGACCGCTCTGCCACTCTTCCGATGCGGTGGGACTGCGCGTTCACGCAGTCGCAGGCCGGACATTGGCCGGCCGCGGGCGGGGAAGGATAGCGAATCCGCCGCTCAAGCTCCACGCCGGGCCTCGTCCATTCGGCGGCGTATGTGCAATAAGTGCTCCTGGGCATTGTCAGTGCCGGGCGCCTCACGTAGCGTTTCACTTGCTGCAAGCGAGGGAGGAGCGGGCATGATTAGCGTAGTTCTGATCGATGACCATGCGCTCGTGCGCAACGGTTATCGCGCGATGCTGGAGCGGCACGCGGGTTTTTCGGTGGTTGGCGAGGCTGGCGACGGGGAAGCAGGCCTGGCACTCATAAGACGTCTCGAGCCGGATCTGGCTGTCCTCGATCTGCACATGCCGAAACTGACGGGCGTTGAGGTCACTGAGCGCGTCCGGCGCGGCGAGATGAAGACGCGCGTCGTCATCGTCACGGTGGCCGGCGAGTCGCCGTTCCCTCGGCGTCTGCTCGAAGCGGGTGCGTCGGGTTATCTCACCAAGGCGTGTCCGGCCGAGGAGTTCCTCCAGGCGTTGCAGCAGGTCGCCGATGGGCGCCGTTATCTCGCGCCCGCGATTGCGCAACAGCTCGCGATGGAAGCGGTTGACGGAGGCGGTGGTTCTCCGTTTGACCGGCTTACGTCTCGCGAGCTGGAAATTGCCATACGCCTGGCTCAGGGTGACGATGCGCAGACCTTGTCGCGTTTCCTCAATATCAGCGACAAGACCATCTCGACGCACAAGTCGAATATTTTCGTCAAACTTGACATAGACAACGTTGTCGCGTTGGCGCATTTGGCCAATGTGCACGGTGTGCTCGACTTCGGCAGCGCACTGGAAACGGCGAACGGCACGCGACGCAAGCGTCGACGGTAGGCGCGCTCCCGGCCGGGCGAAATCGATTGTGGACTTCCCGGCGTCTCGCTGGCGCGGGTTGGCCGTGTCGGCGGCGGTGCGCCTTTTGTCCTGATTCCCTGGGCGGGCAATCTCGGCGCAGGAATGGTCGTGATGCGATGCGGATCGAGCGGTGCCCCCAAAAACGATCGCCCCGGACTGGCCGGGGCGATCGTCAGTTGCGGCTGAAACGCCAGAATCAGGCGTTGCTATCGCTGTCCGTCGGTTTGTCATCCACGGCTGGTGTCGCCGGTTGCGGCGTACGCAGAGCCGACGCCACGGCCTGACTCACGCTGATGCCTGCCGCAGCCGGTCCGCCCTGTGCTTCCGGCATGCTCAGCGGTAGCTGGCCGGTCATCGGTGCGGGCTTGTCCGCAGGCGCTGACGGGCGCGCTGCGCCGGGTATCGGTGCCGACGCGACCGCGGCGGGCACGTCGAGCTTGACCGGTGCTGGTGCCGGGGTAGCAGGCGGCGGTGCGGCGGGTGCCGCCGCACGATCTGCGGCGACCGGGAGCGGAGCAGCGGATGCCGGAATCGGCGCGGTGCGCACCGGTGCCGGGACAGACGGGTCGACGACCGCCTTGACCGGTGCGGGACTCGCTGCTGGTTGGACCGGAGTCGAAGCCGCCGGCGCCGAAGCGACCGGCGCCGAAGCGACCGGCGCCGAAGCCACCGGAGCCGAAGCGACCGGAGCCGAAGCGACCGGAGCCGAAGCGACCGGAGCCGAAGCGACCGGAGCCGAAGCGACCGGAGCCGAAGCGACCGGCGCCGAAGCGACCGGCGCCGAAGCGACCGGCGCCGAAGCGACCGGCGCCGAAGCAACCGGGGCCGAAGCGGCCGGCGCCGAAGCGGCC
>JAAFHE010000487.1 GCA_013298265.1 Lysobacterales bacterium
CCAAACCGCGCTGCAGCGTGCCGGTTCGACGCCTGCGCTGGCCCTGTTCATTGACGACTCGCCCATACACGTCGCCGCAGCGCGCACGCTCGGTCTGCGCGCGCATTGCTACGACGGCGTGCCGGGCGTGCGCAAATTCCTGCGCGAATGCGGCGTGGGCTGATATTCGGCGGCTTCGGCGTCCTCGCACGCCGGCCGGCGTCGCCGCGAATTCACGTCGCTGCTTGCAGCATTCCGTGCAGTTCGCGCTCGATGCCGAACACATGCGCATCGTCACTGCCCAGTTCGCGCAGTGCCGCGGCCAGCGCCAGCAGGTAGTCGCGATTCTCGCCGCTCGGTCCGCGCGCACGCGCGATATGCCGCGCGATCTCGTCGTCACCGGCCGGGCCGAGGTAGGCCTCGTTGCCGGGATTGGCCACGTACACCACGCCCTGCGTGTGCGAGCCATCGTCAAAGAAGAACTCGCTGGCTTCGCGCGTGTAGCCGTTCTTCTCGCGGTGGTCGAGGTGCGCGAACACATCGGGTGTCACGCGATACGCCATGCCGGTGCAGACCGCATCGGGGTCAGCGATCAGCGTGACCACGCGACCGGGTGCCTCGGGTGTGCCGCGGTGGTCGTGCGAGCCCTGCCAGAAGCGCCGCACCCAGCCGTGGATGCGCGCGCGGCGGCGTTCGAGGAACGGAAAGTCGACCTTGTAGATCAGCGAGCCGTAGCCGAACAGCCAGATCGAGGTAGCAGTCGTTTCGGTCATGGGCGCACGCAGACGAAGCACCCAAGACTGCGGCGCGTGCCGGCGCAATTCAAGGCGCGAACAGCTGCGGCAGCACAACAGGCGCAAGCGTCCGGTAGATCGTGTCGTGGCGCAGATCCGGCCGCGGCTCGTAGTGCCAGCGCAGTCCCGCGGGCGCGCCGGCGGCCAGCGCGCGCGCGAACGCGGCGGTTTCCGGCGCGATGGTGTCTTCATTGGCCGACGCGAGATACCAGCGCGCCCGCCACTGCTTGCGTTCCCGCAGCAGCGACGGCAGGGCGCGTACGAGGGCGCGGTCGTTCCACCACAGGCTCGGGCTCAGCGCGATGCAGGTATCGAACAGTTCGGGTTCCTGCATGCAGGTTTCCAGCACGAACAGGCCGGCCAGTGATTCGCCGATGATCGCGGTCGTGCCGTTGCCGCGATAACGCGCCTGCACTTGCGGCAGGAGTTCATCGCGCAGGAACGCGCGGAACGCGGTCGAGCCGCCGACCTGCGGCGCGATCGCGCGGTCCGTAGCGATCTCGGTAGCGCCGGTCAGGTCGCGCCGGCGCTGCGTGTTCTCGATGCCGACGATGATCAGCGCACGCATGCGTCCGGCGCGGATCGCGCGGTCGACGCTCGTGGCCACGTGCGGGAAATCTTCGTTGAGTCCGCCGTCGGGCATGTACAGCACGGGATAGCGCGCGGCCGCGTCCTGCGCGTAGCCCGGCGGCAGGTAGACGGCCATGCGGCGGGTTTCTTTGAGGGCCGCGGAATCGAGATCGAAGCGCTCATGCGGCGGCGGCGTTTCAGCGGCCGCCGTGGCCGTGGCCATAGGTTGCGCAGCCGAGATCGGCAGCGATACACCGGACAGCAGAAACACCACGAACAGGACACACCGCAAACGACGCCGCATTGACGCAACTCCCGCAAACCCCGGCGCCGACTATAACGGCAGGGTCGATGACGAGAACACCCTGCTGTACGGCGAGCAGCACGTCAGTCGTCAGCGCAAAGAAGTCCGTCGCGCAGCCGCCGCCATCGCGCACGGGATTTCCGCAGACCTTCTCAAGACAAGCCCTCGTCAACGGACGGCGCGGCCGGCGTAACCCGCCAGCCGCGCCGGGACCAGCGCCGGATCACCCCGCCGGACAGTCCGGGTTCGGCTCGGAATAGTTGAGCATCCACGGCACGCCGAACTGGTCGGTGCAGGTTCCGAAGCGTTCGGCCCAAAAGGTCTTCTCCAGCGCCATTTCCACCTTGCCGCCATCGGACAGCGCGGCGAACACGCGCTCGGCTTCCTCGACCGACGACGGGTGCAGCGCGATCGAAATACCCTTGAGTGGCTCGTACGGGCAGTACTGGCTGACTGCATCCGAGCCCATCAGCATCTGATCGCCGATCATCAGGCACGAGTGCATGATCTTGTCGGCCATCTCGGGGCCACCGCCGCCGCCCTCGGGCGCGTCGCCGAACTTCATGGCTGCCACGATCTGACCGCCCAGATGCTGCGCGTAGTAGGCGAAGGCTTCGGCACAGTTGCCGTCGAAGGTCAGGTAAGCGTTGAGTTTCATGCCAGGACTCCTAGTCGGGTATGTCACAGGGAAACCGGTCGCGGCGCGGAAGCACTGCGGCGGGAGACGCGAGCCGTATGCCTGAAATTGCGGGCGCGGGGAAAGCCGGCTCTGGTCAACGCGTCGAAGCGGCAACCGCGAAATCGACACGTGGGCGGAAAATCTTTCTCGCCGCTCCGCGCAACGCTGGCCGGCTCAGCCCACCTTCGCACGGTAGCGATCGGCGACGTAGCGCTCGAGGATGCCGACGAAATCCTGCGCAATCGTGTCACCGCGCAGGGTCTGAGTCTTGACCCCGTCGATGAATACCGGCGCAGCCGGCGCCTCGCCGCTGCCGGGCAGCGAGATGCCGATGTTGGCGTGCTTGGATTCGCCGGGGCCGTTGACGATGCAGCCCATCACGGCCAGGGTCAGGTTTTCCACGCCGTCGTACTGCAGGCGCCACTCGGGCATGCGCGCGCGCACGTGGTCCTGCACGGTCTTGGCCAGTTCCTGGAAGAACGTCGACGTGGTCCGGCCGCAGCCTGGACAGGCCGTAACCAGCGGCGTGAACGCGCGCAGGCCCATGGTCTGCAGCAGCTCCTGCGCAACGATGACTTCGCGGGTGCGCGATTCCTGCGGCTCGGGCGTCAGCGAAATGCGGATCGTGTCGCCGATGCCTTCCTGCAGCAACACCGCCAGCGCCGCGCTCGACGCGACGATGCCCTTGGAACCGATGCCGGCCTCGGTCAGCCCCAGGTGCAGCGCGTAGTCGCTGCGCGCGGCCAGGTCGCGGTAGACCGCGATCAGCTCCTGCACACCGGAGACCTTGCACGACAGGATGATGCGCTCGCGCGCAAGGCCAAGCTCTTCGGCACGCACGGCGGAATCCAGCGCCGAACGGATCAGCGCCTCGCGCATTACGCGGGTCGCGTCCCAGGGCTGCGCGCGCTCGTGGTTCTCGTCCATCATTCGCGCCAGCATGTCCTGGTCGAGCGAGCCCCAGTTCGCGCCGATGCGCACGGGCTTGCCATGACGGATGGCCAGCTCGACGATAGTGGAAAACTGAATATCTTTCTTTTTCCCGAAACCCACATTGCCGGGATTGATGCGGTACTTGGCCAGCGCCTCGGCGGCGGCAGGCTCGCCGGTCAGCAGGGTGTGGCCGTTGTAGTGGAAGTCGCCGATCAGCGGCACGCCCACGCCCATCATGTCCAGGCGTTCGCGGATGCGCGGCACGGCGGCGGCGGCTTCGGCAGTGTTGACGGTGATGCGCACCAGCTCCGAGCCGGCGCGCCACAGCTCGGCGACCTGGCGCGTCGTGGACGCCACGTCGGCGGTGTCAGTATTGGTCATCGACTGCACGACGATGGGCGCTGCGCCACCGACCTTCACACCGGCGACATCGACACCGATGCTGTCGCGGCGCGATGCGGCACTGGCCAGGCGGTTTTCGGATTCGGGATTCATTCGCTGCTACGAGGCGGCCGCAAAGGCGAGATTCTAGCCGAGACGGCGTCGGCCGACTCTCCAGCCATGGACCGCCGACTAGCCCGTCGTCCCGTCCGCGCGCGCCTCGATCTCCTCGCTCTCCAGCGCCGCGGATTCGGCCAGCTCCTCGACCGTCGGCGCACGGCCGATCAGCACGCG
>JAAFHE010000488.1 GCA_013298265.1 Lysobacterales bacterium
CGGCACTGCACCGAGTTTCCCCAGCACCGGTGAACAGCAGGTCGTGCGCAGCGGCCAGAGCAGCGTCGTGACCGTGTCGCCACAGGCGGGCAACCGCAGCGAGGAGCCTCCCGTCGCCGCCGACAGCCAGCCCAATGCCTGGCTGCAGTCCGGCGCGAGCGAAATCGTGCGGCTCGCCAACGAAGCCTCGCCCGGCGACAGGAGTGACGGCGAGCGCATGCGCGATCTCGAGAAATACGTGTTCGGCTACATTGACAAGAAAAGCCTCAGCGTCGGCTATGCCTCGGCGCTGGAAACCGCGAAGACACGCCAGGGCGACTGCACTGAACATGCGCTGCTGCTGGCCGCGCTGGGCCGCGCACGCGGCATTCCGACGCGCATCGTCACCGGCCTCGCCTTCGTCGAATCCTTCGGCGGTGCCGAGCGCGTATTCGTTCCGCATGCCTGGGTGCAGGCCTGGATCGACGGCCGCTGGCAGAGCTTCGACGCGGCACTGGGCCAGTTCGACAGCGGCCATATCGCGCTCGGCGTAGGCGATGGCGATCCGTGGCGCTTTTTCTCCGGCGTCGGCACGCTCGGAAATCTGAAGCTCGATGCGGTCGAGGAAGCCGCCACGGCGCGCGCGAAATGAGCGCAGGCCCGCGCGGCGGCGTCGCGTCACTACTGCTTGCTGCCGCCGCGATGGCGCAGGCTCAGCACACCCCCGAGGTAGCTGGCATCGTGCGCGATAGCCGCCTCGGCGAAATCAGCGGCATGGCCGCATCGCCGTCGACGCCGGGTCGCTTCTGGGTGCACAACGACTCCGGCTCACCGGCTGACGTGTACGCGATCGACACGGCAGGCCGCGTGCAGGCGCAGCTGCGGATCACCGGCATCAAGCCGCTCGACTGGGAAGACATGGCGGCGTTCACGCTGGATGGAAAATCCTGGCTGCTGCTCGCCGATACCGGCGACAACGGCGGCAAGCGCATGCACGTCGAACTCGTCGTCGTGGAGGAACCGTCGTTCGCGGCCGACGCCAGCAAGCGCACTTTCCAGACCGGCGCCGCCTGGCGCCTGGTGTTTCGCTACGCCGACGAGCCGCACGATGTCGAAGCCGTCGGCGTCGATGCGCCCGGCGAAACCGTGCTGCTGCTGACCAAACGCACGACGCCTCTGCAAGTGTGGTCGCTGCCGCTGCGATCGGCCGGCGGCACGGAGCACATCGCCACGCGCGTCGGCACATTGCAGGCCGCCGACGAGTTGCTGCCGACGGTCGATTTCGAGCGCCGACTGCAGCCCGGACGGCCGACGTCGCTGTCGGTCAGCCGCGATGCGCGCCGCGCCGCGGTATTGACCTATGCGTCGGTCTGGATCTATGACCGCGCTGCCGGCGAGGGCTGGGCGCAGGCCTTTGCGCGCACGCCCCGATCGTTCCCGATCGCGCTGCTGGCGCAGGCCGAGGCGATCGCCTTCGGTGCCGATGCCGATACCGTCTACATCACGGGCGAACGCTGGCCCGCACCGCTGCTCAAGCTCAACATAAGGCCTTAGCCCGCATCACACGAACACGCCGGCATGCGTTGAGCCAATGCCCGGCGGCATGCGCCGCAACTCGCGTCGTCACGCCAGCCACTGCGCGAGTTCGCTGCGCTGCCCCAGCACGAGCTGCGCAAGCGCACGGCCACAGAGCGCGCCAAAGATATTGCCGGTGCCGTTGTATGCGCCGGTGACGAACAGCTGCGGTGACAGCACGCCGAACTGCGGCAGGCCGCGCGTCGTGAACGCGACCCGCGCCGACCAGCGGTGCGTGATCGCCGCGCGCGTGCCGAGCCTGTCGCGCAGCAGATGTTCCAGATGCGCCTGTACGCGCGGCGAGACGCCGTCGTCGTGTCGCCATTCGGCGTCGCCGCCGATATCGCGGCCGCCGCCGAGCACGACGCGGCCGTCGGGTAGCTGCTGCCAGTAGTCGTGGCCGTCGCGGTAGTACACCGGGCGCGTCAGCGTAAGTTCGGGCGCAGGTGCGGTCGCGAGCATCTGCAACCGCGCCGAGCGCACGCCGCCAGCGAGCTGCGGCAGCAGCGTTTCCAGACCACCGTCGACCGCAACGAGCACGCATTCGGCAAGCACGCGGCCTTGCCCCGCATCGACCCGGCCCGCCTCGATACGCTGTACCGGCGTGTCGCCGTAGAGGGCCACGCCGGCTGCACGCAGTCGCGTGGCCAGTGCGCCCCAGTGCAGTGCGGGATCGAACACGCCGTCGTCGGGAATCAGCACGCCACGACCCTCGGCACCAAGATAGGGCTCAGCGGCGAGGCCATCGCGCTGCATCGCCTCAATCTGCCGCACGCAATCGGCTTCCTCCTCGGCGCCGGCGGCGATGCGCAGCGAACCGGTGCGTCGGCAACCCGAATCCGCTACGGCAAAGCGCGCATCGAGTTCGCGTCGCGTCAGCGTGTAGATGCCCAGCGCGCGTTCGCGGCCGAAACGCGCAACCGCGTCGTGATGGAACTGGGCCAGACCTGCGAGCAGAAAGCCGCCGTTCGCTCCAGCCGCCCCAGCGGCGACGCGACCCGCGTCCACGCCAATCACATTCACGCCGGCTGCATGCAGTTCCTCGATCGCACTGAGTCCGCTGCCACCCAGACCGACGACACAGATCTCCGCACGCTGCTCGCCGCGCAGCGGCGGCAGCGACAAGGCGCGCCCGTCGCGCCAGACCGAATCGCCCGCCTTGATTTCCCGCTGCACGTGATCGCTCCCGTGGAAGACCGCGTGAGTATCGCGGAATGCTGCCGCACGAAGACAGGCGTCGGCGATACCGTCAAGCAACGGAAGATTCACGCGACAGCAGTCGCCGCCTTGGCAAATTGATATCAAATTGATATCTTCCGCCACACACTCAGGAGTGCTGCCATGAACGAAACCACCGCTTGGTCCTTGCCCGGAATTCCTTCCCTGCTCGCGCTGTTGGCCGGCTTCGTCGGGGCGGTCTTCATTTTCGTCGACGGCGCCTCGTCGCGTGATCCGACCGGCCCTGTGGCCGGTTTTCTGCTATTCGGCCTGCTGAGTTTCCTGGCCAAGGGTTTTTTCCAGGTACAACCGAACCGGGGCACGGTCATGCAACTGTTCGGCTGCTATTCCGGAACCGTGCGCCATGCGGGCCTGCGCTGGACCAACCCGTTCTACGCCAAGCGAGTACTGTCGCTGCGTGTTCGCAATTTCGAGTCGTCCCGCCTCAAGGTCAATGACAACGATGGCAATCCGATCGAGATCGCCGCGGTCGTGGTGTGGCAGGTCGTTGACACGGCCGAAGCGGTATTCCAGGTCGAAGACTTCGAGAACTTTGTACAAATACAGTCCGAGTCGGCACTGCGCGAGATGGCCACGAGCTATCCCTACGATTCGCACGACACCGGCGCGCCGAGCCTGCGCAGCCACGGCAAGGAAGTGAACCAGCATCTGCGCGACGAGATTCAGGAACGCCTCGGCACAGCCGGCGTGAACGTGGTCGAGGCGCGCATCACGCATCTGGCCTATGCGCAGGAAATCGCCCAGGCCATGCTCCAGCGGCAGCAGGCCGGCGCGATCATCGCCGCGCGCACGCGCATCGTCGAAGGCGCAGTCAGCATGGTGGAAATGGCGCTGGAACAGCTCAGCGTGCGCGGCGTGGTCAATCTTGACGAGGAACGCAAGGCGGCGATGGTGTCGAACCTGCTGGTCGTGCTCTGCGGCGAACGCGGCACCCAGCCGGTCGTCAACGCCGGCACCCTGCACCACTGACCGCCGCCGTGAGCGAGAAGAAAGCCTTTCCGTTGCGCATCAACGCCGCCGTGCTCGAAGCCGTGCAGGTCTGGGCCGACGACGAGCTACGCTCGCTCAACGCGCAGATCGAATACGTGCTGCGCGAAGCGCTGCGCAAGAACGGGCGTCTTAAG
>JAAFHE010000049.1 GCA_013298265.1 Lysobacterales bacterium
TGCTCGGCGTGACGGGCCAGTCCGTCTACAACTGGGAACAGAAGAAATCCACGCCACGTGCGGCCCAGCTCATTCAACTCAGTCAGCTGCGTTCACTCGGCAAGAAAGCGGTGCGTGCGCAGCTTGAAAGCGGCACTGCGGTAGCGGTCGAGGCGGAGCAGCCGGCACGCGGGCGCAAACCGCGCAAGGCCGCGGAGGAAAAGCCGGTGCGTTCGCGCCGGCCGCGCCGTACCAAGGCCGAGATCGCCGCAGCGGCCGCAGCTGAGTAAGAACTCGTGCGGCTCTGGTGCTGCACCGTTGCTCACCGCAATGCCAGTGCTGCCGTCTTCGGCGGCAGCACTTCCGACGACTCTGCATCGAGCATCTGCAGTACCTCTGCGTAGCCGTAGCGCGGCTGCCATCGGAGGGACTGCATCGCCGCAAACGGCGCGTAGACGCGGTCGATCGAACGTGGCAGCGGCCAGCCACGGGCGGCGAAGGCGGCAGCCAGCGCTGGTGCGCGCCGTCTCAGCACCGCTGGCGCGTCGCGCAGCAGCTCCTCGACATCGTCTTCCTCGAACGGCGTTGCGCCGGAGACGATATAGCGCTCCAGCCCCGGCGTATCGCGCCGCAGCGCCAATGCATGCGCGTCAGCGACATCGCGCGCGTCCACGCCACGATACAGCCGGTAGGCAGCCATCAGCGGTGCCGATTCCGGAAAGCAGCGGGACATGCGCAGGGCAGTCACGCACAAGCCCTGGCGAGCAAGTCCGGCCAGCCCTTGCTCGGCGGCGATCTTGCTGCGGTGATAGATGGTGGTCGGCTGCGGCGCAAGTGCCTCGTCCACCCAGACCGCCCGCGTCGGATGTCGGCTCGCGGCGCCGTACAGCGCCGTCGTGCTCGTGAAGACGAGTCGCCTCACGCCGGCGTGCGCCGCCGTTTGCGCGAGCAGGATCGTCGAACGCACGTTGACGTGTTCGAACTCAGCGTCCGTGCACAGTCCTACATGTGGCGCGTGCAGCGCGGCGGTATGGATAACTGCGTCCACATCGCGGACGGCGCGCCGCAGCAGGAAAGGGTCGCCGATATCGCCGGTGAGATCGACCGTGGATGCCGGCACGCGGTCGAGGCCGATGACCTCATGCTCGCGCGCGAGCCGCACATACACCGCGCGGCCTATGCGGCCCGCAGCGCCGGTCACGAGCACTCTCACGATGCCGCTGCCCCTGCGCTGGCGACAACAGGGCAGGCGCACAGATGCGATCCAGCGAAGTTCATCGGGGCGCGGAATCGTCCGGGTCGTGCTTGCCGGTATTTGTCGGGTCGAGTCGCGGCAGCGGGTAGCGGCTGTCGCTGCGGCTGGCTGCGGTCCGCACTGCGCGAACGGCTTGCGCCGCGGCCCCTGCGCCGGCGTCGACCGGGGCGTCGGTGTCGCCGGTACGTGGCGGTCGTAGGACGGCGCGGTCACTCTTGATCAGCCGGTCCGCAGTTTTCATGATGGCGGCGGTATCCACGCGCGGCGCGCGCTGGCCTTCGAACTGGGCGAGCAGTTCGGGCAGCGCGCCGACGGCCTGCTCCACCACCGCCACGACCGCTGCGTCCGGCATCATCGATTTGTCGATCACGCGGTCGAGCAGACGCTCGAAGCGCGCATTGAAGTCGCCGAGCGTCGTCGCGCCGACCATTCGGCTGCTGCCCTTGAGCGTATGGAAGGAGCGGCGCAGCGGCATCAACCGGCCAAGACTGGCCGGGGCGGCTTTCCATAGCATCAGGTTGCGGCGCAGGTTGCCGATCTCGGATTTCACTTCCGTGATGAACACGCCGCGTAGTTCGTCGTCGACTTCGTCCATGCTGCCGCCGATGCGCGTCGTCGCCGACGGGCGCGACTGGCGCTGGCCCAGCCAGACGCCGAGGCTGATCAGGACTAATGCGACGGCGGAAAACAGCAGATAGATCATGAAGTCCGCCTCCCCGACGGGACGTGATGCGCCGGAAGTCTTTTTACCGGCGCACACCGCCGCTTGTCCACGCGTAAGGATTTTTCGGCGCCGCTGCGGTCGCAGACCGTAGCTGGAAAAATATACCGGCGAACCGCATTCGGGCTGTGTGGCGGACTCTGTCGCCGCGCCGCCCTATCAATCTGGCGTGGGACCGCCCGCGCGTCGGCGTCAAACCGGGCAGGCTCTACCGGGCTAAAGCCGGTTGTAACGATAGTGCCGGCTGGCGAGCGGGCAGGTGCTGCCCGGCTGGTGGCAGGGACGATAGGACTGCAGCAGTAAGCGACGCGGGACCCGGCTCCGGGCGGAGCCGGGTCCCGGCTGCAGCGCGTCAGCCGCGTATTCCGGCCGTGCCTATGGCAGCGCCGATCGTGATCGCGGCGACGATGGCGCCGATGATCCACGACAGCACGATGGCGATCACGAGCACGACGGCGAAATAGCCGCCGGTCTTCTCGGGCGGTGACTTCATCGTATGCGGCAGCGCGAAATACAGCTGCACCAGCGCGTAGATGCTGCCGGCCAGGGCGATGATCCAGCCAATCAGCGGAATGATCAGGAAGATGCCGGCGACCCAACTGGCCGTATTGGCATAGGCCGCCGTCTTCAGTGCCTGGATCTGGCTCTTCTGCGCGCCGAAGGTCGGCGCCAGCGCGTCGATGATCAGTGCCACGACAAACACCATGCCGAGGGCCAAGGCATAGGTCAGGATCATCACCATGAAGCTCAAGCCGATGCCGAGAGGGCTGAACACGGCGCTGCTGAGGAAGCCGAACACAGCGGGGATCGCGGCCAGAATCATGACGTAGCCGGTGTACAACTTGGCGATGTCGGTCTGTTCCTGCGCGATGACCGGCCATTCCGTCTTGGGCGAAAGCAATACGTTCTTGACACGCTCGATGAGCTTATTGATATCCATGGATCTCCCAACCCCAGTCTAGGGTGGCTCAGGGGCGCGGCCACCGGCGCAAACAGGCCGATTCTAGCCGTGTATGGGAACAGGAATGCGACGTTGTGATCGCAAGCCTCCAGTGAGCAGTTGCCGGCACAAAGTGTGCATCGGATCACAGGATGTGAACTGCTAGACTCGTGGGCTCACGCGTTTTTCCGGAACCTTCATGACCAGAACCAACCCCTCGGCGGCGAATACCCGTCCCGCCAATGCCGAGAACCGTTACGAAGTGACGCAGGCGGACCTGCCATTGTCCTGCCCGATGCCCGGCATGAGCCTGTGGAACTCGCATCCCCGGGTCTACCTGCCCATCGAGGACGAGGGGGGCGAGTCGGTGTGCGCCTACTGCGGCGCGCGCTATGTACTGAAAGGCTGATCGGATTTTCGTGCAGGGGCGCCGGCTCACTGTGGTGCAACTGGTCCCTGCCCTGGAAACGGGTGGTGTGGAGAGGTCAGCGCTCGAAGTCGGTGCCGCGCTTGTCGCGGCCGGGCACCGTTCGATCGTCGTCTCTGCCGGTGGGCGGCTGGTGCCGCAGCTACTGGCCGAGGGCAGTGAGCATGTCCAGCGCTCCATCGGCGCGAAATCGCTGCTCAGTCTGCGCCATATTTCCGGCCTGCGCGGCCTGTTCAACGAATTCAAGCCGGACATCGTGCACGCGCGTTCGCGTCTGCCGGCCTGGCTGGCGCATTTTGCGCTGAAGAATGCACCGGCCTCGATGCACTTTGTCACGACCGCGCATGGGCTCAATACGCCCGGCCGCTACAGCGCGATCATGACCCGTGGCGAGCGCGTCATCGCCGTGTCGCATACGGTGCGCGATTTCCTGATCAGTCACTACGAGATTGATCCTGAGCGCATCGTCGTCATTCCGCGCGGCATCGACCTTGACGAGTTTCCCTACGGTCATCGTCCCGACGACGAATGGCTGCGCACGTTCTTCGAAGAGTACCCGCGCTTGCGCGGTGCGCCGCTGCTGACCCTCCCGGGCCGCGGCACGCGCATCAAGGGCCATGCGGACGCGGTCGAGCTGATCGCGGCGCTGAAGACGCGCGGTATCGCAACGCGGCTGCTGCTGCTTGGCGTCGTCGAAGCAGGGCGCGGCAACTATGTCGCGGAGCTGCAGCGGCTGGCCGAAGAGCGCGGCGTCGCCGACGACGTGGTGTTCGCCAGGCCACGCGCGGACGTGCGCGACGTGTATGCGGCCAGCGCTCTCGTGCTGCAGCTGTCGAACAAGCCCGAAGCGTTCGGCCGCACGGTCATCGAGGCGCTTTCCCTGTGCCGGCCCGTGCTTGGCTACGCCCATGGCGGTGTCGGCGAACTCCTGACCGAGCTGTATCCGTCCGGACGCGTGCCGTTCGACGACTTCGGTCGCCTGGTCGAGCGCGCCGCGGAGCTGCTGCGTCTCGCGCCGGCGATTCCGCCACTGCGGCGTTACCAGCTCGCCGACATGCAGCGTGCGACGCTGGCGCTGTACAACGCACTCGTGAACGGTGACGCGGCCAGCCTACGCTCGAGCTATGCGATGAGCTGATGACTGCCGGCAGCTCGCGGGCACGGCTGGGCTATCATCCCGCCCCGCATGAGTACTCCCTCGCTGCGCGAACGCCTCGCGTCCCTGTTCCCTGTTGCGCTGCTCCCGCTATGGGCGCTGCTGCTGCTGTTGCCGCTCGGGCGCAGCGCGGAATTCGGGGTCGTGCTTTGCCTGGCCGGGAGCGTCGCCCTGGTGTGGCGCGATCCGCAAGTCTGGCCGTCGCGTGCACGCTGGCAGCTATTCGTGGTGCTTTGGGCCTGCTACGCCGGTGCCGCTACGCTTTCGGCGGTCGACGCGGTCAATCTTTCCAAGAGCTGGGGCACCGTGCTCGCCGCGCTGCGCCTGTTGCCGCTGGGTCTCTATGCGCTGCTGGTCGCGTATACGCCGGCACGGCATGCGACGCTGCAGCGCGGCGTCGCGCTCATCCTCGCGCTGTGGCTGCTCGATGCGTGGGTGCAGGCGCTGACCGGCTGGAGCCTGGCCGGAGCGCCCGAAGCTGAGCGGCTCAGCGGTGTGTTCGGCAGCGACAACCTCAAGCTCGGTCCCGTCCTGGCGACGCTGTCGCCGTTCCTGCTGCTCGTCGCGCGAGAGCAGTGGGGCCGGCGTGGACTGGCCACCGCGTTTGTCTTCGTGCTCGTGCCGGTGCTGCTGGCCGGTTCGCGCGCAAGCTGGTTCGCACTCGCCCTCGTCGCGCTCGCGCTGCTGTGGCGCGAAGCCCGGCGGCCACTGCACTTCGCCGCCGCGGTCACGGGGCTCGCGTTCGTACTGGCGGCATCGGTATTTGTCGCGGCGCATAGCTACGACGCTTTCGACACGCGCCTGCAGCGCACACTGCAGGCGCTGGACGGTTCGCCGGGTGAAGTCGACTTTGCGCTCGCCGGTCGCGCGCAGATCTGGCAGACCTCGTTGCGGATGATCGAGGCGCATCCGATCAACGGCGTCGGTGTGCGCGGTTTCCGCTATGCCTACGCTCAACACGCGGGGCCTGGCGACGGCTTCGTGCAGGCTGACGGCAGCGGCGCCGCGCATGCGCATCAGTGGGTGCTGGAAGTGCTCAGCGAAACCGGAGCGCTGGGGCTGCTGCTGTGGCTCGCGGGCATCAGCGTGGCGCTACGTGCCTGGTGGCGCGCGTCGGCAGCGCAGCGCGCCGCCGCCGCCGCGCCCGGCCTCGCGCTGGTCGCAATGGCATTTCCGCTGAATACCCATCTTGCCTTCTACTCGGCCTGGTGGGGACTGCTGTTCTGGTGGCTGATCGCGCAGTTCTGCGCGGCCCTGGCGAGTGCGGATACGGACGAGGCGACGGCCGATGCGTGAGCGCCTGAGCCTCGTGGTGACGACTCTCAACAACGCACCGACGCTGGAACGCTGCCTGGCGAGCGCTAGCTGGGCCGACGATGTGGTCGTGCTGGATTCCGGCTCCAGCGATGCGACGCAGGCGATCGCTGCCGCGCACGGCGCACGCCTGTTCCACGAAGCGTTCAAGGGCTATGCGGTGCAAAAGCAGAGTGCGATCGACAAGGCCGCACACCGCTGGGTGCTGCTGCTCGATGCTGATGAAGCGTTGGCCGATGGCGCGCGTGCGGTGATCGAAACGGCGCTGCAGGCCCCGGTCGTCGTGGGCTTCCGCTTGCCGCGGCGCGAGCAGGTGTTCTGGACCTTCAATCACGCCGGCGTGCGACTGAACACGCACCTGCGCCTGTTCGACCGCGAGCGCGTACGCATGAACGCGGTACCGGTGCATGCGGCACCGGAAACCAAGGAGCCGATACTGACCCTGCGCGACGCGGTGTTCGTGCACTACGGCGAGCCGGACATCGCGACCAAGGTCGGCAAGATCAACGCCTACTCATCGGGCCTCGTCGAGCACAAGCGGCGCAAGCGCCAGCGCTTCGTGTTCGCCAGGCTTGTGCTGTATCCGTGGCTGTTCTTCCTGCGCCAGTACGTCGGCAAGCGCTGGTTCCTCGACGGCTGGGCCGGCTTCATCAACGCGGTCAGCGCGGCGTACTACGTGTTTCTGAAGTACGCCAAGGTCTATGAGGCGCAGCGTAAGGAAAAATCGTAATCGATCCGATTATGGTTTCGGCTCTTTCTGCGCACCCAGCAGGCGTAGCGCCATGGCGACGACGAGCAGGGTGCCCGCGACCAGTACGATCCACAGCAGCAGACTGCGCCAGTCCTGCGGCTGCGCGGGCTTCGGCGCGGCCACGAGAGCAGCACCGCCGCTGAGCACGCGGCCAGCTTCAGGCAGAGCCGGATACGGTTTCCAGTCAGCGCCATGGCGACGCTGCAGCGCGTCGAGCAAGGTAGTGATCGGTGCATCGCGCCGGCGCGCGTTGGCGCTGCCGACGGCGATGGTATACGGGCCTTCACCCTGGGCCAGGAACACCAGTACTTCGGGCCGGTAGCCGAGCACGAGCACCGGCGGCGCATTCGGCGGCGGTACCGCGTCGACGCGCCAGTCGCGGTCGCGCACACTCGATGCTAGTAGTTGTGGTGTGGAACTCTCCACACTGTCGCCCGAGGCGACGCGGTAGCCGGTCCACGGGCCGGCGCGGGTTGCCCAGGGCCGCTGCGCATCGTCGCGACTGAGCACGGTCCAGCTTGCGACGCTGTTGCCGGCGTTTGCACGCACGTCGAGCTGCCGTGCCGGCAGGCGCGCGTCCACGCGGTAGCGATAGAAAACGTGGTCGCCGTCGCGCTGTTCCTGCCCGTCGATGCTGATCCAGCGCCATTCCGGTTCGGGCGGTGGCGGTGCTGCTTCGGCATGCACGGCGCTGAAGGCCGGCAGTGTCGCCGGCGCGACCGCCGCGACGCGCAGGTAGCGAAAGCTGCGTTCGCGGGCGAGTTCGACCCGGTTGCGGCGCAGACGCTCCTCGCCGTTGCGCAGGTCCGCGACCACACCCTCGGATATCCGGTTCCAGTGCTGCAGGTCGTCGCTGCCCGACAGCACGACGGTGTTCTGGAACGGTTCTACATCGGTACGCCAGTCCAGCCGCAGGGCAGCCAGCGGTGTCCTGATCTGACTCAGATCCAGCAGCAGGTCGCGGGAGGGTGGGACACCGGCGCCGTTCTGGACGGTCGCATCGACACGCATGACGCGGCCGCGGTCGTCGCGCTCGGCGCGCAAGTTCCAGTCGGCGTCGGTATCGTTCGGATTGTCCGGCGGCAGTGTGAACCAGGGCACCGCGATGTCCTGCCGCGGCCATTCCTGCGCGCTCGCGCCCTCGGGACCGAGCAGGGTCGCCGGCAGCGACTCACCGGCGGCGTTGAACACCTCGATGTCGGCGAGCCCAGGATCGTGCGCCGCGCGGTACATCGCTTCGCTGAGCACGACGCGAAACGCACCGCCGTCCTCGCGTGCGAGCCGCAATGGCCATTCCTGCGCGTAGTCGCTGCGCTGCCCGGCGAATGCGTTCGCCGCGAGCGTGCACAGCATCAGGACGGCCGCCCGTTTCACAGTTCCGCCTCCACCGGCTTGGGCGGGTTCGGTGCGAAATAGCCCACGACCATGAGCAGGCCGCCGACGGCGAGCACGCCGAGGATTGCGTGGAGGTCCTTCAGGTGCGTGCGGTCGATCAGGATCAGCTTGACGATGACGAGGCCGACCAGGCACGCGCCGCCGATCCAGATCGGTCGCGACAGACGCCGCGCACCGGTCAGCATCGCGGCAAGTCCGGCCAGGCACCAGACCACCGACAGGCAGGCCTGGGCCAGTGCCGAACGCATCATCGACTCGCTGTCCCAGGGCACGTGGCCGAGGAAATGCACGGCACGTAGCGTGATGCTCGTCATCAGTGCAAATCC
Source organism: Lysobacterales bacterium (assembly GCA_013298265.1). GTDB lineage: Bacteria > Pseudomonadota > Gammaproteobacteria > Xanthomonadales > Rhodanobacteraceae > Tahibacter. The sequence goes on from JAAFHE010000049.1 coordinate 8,265, forward strand.
GATCACGGCGAGCACCTGTGCGCGGAATTGCGCGTCGAGCACCGCATTGCCTTCGCCGCCGGCCTGGCGGAACCAGAACAGCAGCGCCAGTACGAAGCCGATCTGGGCGAGTTCCAGCGGATTGGCGATAGGCACATACGCCAGTGGCGCCGGGTTGCCTTCGGCGACAAGCCCGATCACCCAGCACGCGCCGAGCAGCAGAGACAGCACGCCGAGCAGGGCCGGGCGTGCCGTTTCGGCATCGTCGCTCAGCGGTAGGCGCAGCGCGCGCCAGCGGCCCAGCGTACCGGCGAAAGCGAGTGCGAACGGCGCGAGGCCGAGCAGCACCTGCCAGATCGTGCCGAGCTGCCAGCTTTCGCGCGACAGATGCACCAGTTGCGCTGCGAGCAGTCCGGCCCAGGTGAACACATGCACCGAATAGGCGGCCGGCAGGCCTGGCGCGAGGCCGACATCGAGATTGCGCTGCGCGCGCAGGCTGGCGGCGAACCAGGCCAGCCATGCGGCGAGGCCCAGCCCGGACAGCGGACCGCCTGGGTTGGCGGCTGCCGTGCTCAGGATGAACAGCGGTGCGATGAAGATCGCGATCAGTGCCGGCCAGCGCAGCTCCGACCACTCCAGGCGGCGCGCAATCTCGCTCGCGAGCAGCGTGGTCACAGCGACGAACACGAGCAGCCAGTTCGCGATCATGTCGGGCGGCGCGAAGCGGTTGATCTCGTTGATGCCGAGCACCAGCCACCAGCCCAGCGCCCAGATCAGCAGCAGCGGCGCCATGGCGCTCGTCGCGCTGGCGCGGCGCAGCAGCCAGGTGCTGATGAAGCCGGCTGCACTGATCAGCAGGATGGCGAGGAAGTCCCCGTTCAGCACCGCGTTCGCGGGCGGCGCGTCAGAGAAGGAATAATTTACCAAGGTATACAAAACCGACAGTCCGGCAGCGAGCTGCAGCAGATAGCCTATGACGCGCGGCAGGCGGCGCTGCTGGCGCAGGCCGAGCCAGATGAGTGCAGCACCTTCCAACGCCCAGGCGCAGGCCGTGGCGCGCGCCGAAAGGGCCAGCGGCACCGCGAGTGTGGCAAAGCCGAGCGCGAGCAGCGCATGCGACTGGCCGAGCAGCGTCATCGTCAGACGACGGAATGCGAACCAGGCCACGCCCGTGTGCGCGAACGCGAGCACCAGTGCCGACAGCGCCAGCGTCTGCGTGTCGCCGTCGAGCAGCGCGGCCTGCAGCGGGAAGGCGAGCAGCGGGGTGCCGAAGACAAGGCTGCCGTCGACGAAACCACGGCGTTCCTCCGGCTGTCGCAGCGCATACAGCACGGGAATCACGAGATAGAACGCATAGAACAGGATCAGGAACGGTTCGGTCGAGGCGAACAGTTCCGGACGGTACTTGAGGAAACCCCAGGCCGTGCCGATGCCGAAGGTGAAGACGAAACCGAGCAGGTTCAGCGCGCGCCACGGCTTGACCCAGGCGATACCGAAGATGGCGCCGTTGAGCACTGCGTAGTAAGTGAACAGCGCGACATGGTTGCCGCTGTCGCTGGAGGTCAGGATCGGCGCGAGAAAGCCGCCGACGATCGCGAGCAGCGCGAGCGCGAGCGCATCCTGCGCCACGGCCATGATGCCGGCCGCGCCCACGATGACGACGAGCAGCAGGAACGCGAGGCCCGGCGGAATGAGCCCGTGCAGCTTGTAGCTGCCGAACACGACGAGCAGCAGGATACCGATCGCGCCGCCCTGCAGCGACAGCGCGAACGCACGGTTGCTTTCGCGCTTGTGCCAGCCGAACAGGAGCCCGGCCAGCGCGGCGGCGGCGATGCCGGCCATGCGCAGTTCGATCGGCACGGTCAGCCAGCCCTGGTCGGCGGCGTATTTCATCAGCGCGCCGACGCCGAGGAACAGGATCAGTACACCGATCTTGACCGGGATGTTGCCTTCGGTGAACCAGCGTCTGATCGCGGTGAACGTCCGCTGCAGAGGATCGGGTTCGTCCTTGCGCGGCGCTCGCTCGGGTATCACGGTAGCGCCGCCAACCGGGCGCTGCACGCGCGGACGCGGCGGCGCCTGTGTCTGCGGCCGGACCGGTTCGGGTGCGGCGCCGATGTCGAACACCGCGCGTTGCGGGCGCGACGGCGGGGGAGGCGGAGTGGCCATGTCGCTGAGGTCCAGGTTGAAGTCCAGCGGCGGCAGGTCGGTCGGCGCCGGATGCGTGACCGGCTGCATCGGTTCCTGCACCTGCGGCGTGTGCGCGCGTGCGGAAGTCGATGCCATCGACGCCGAGGGCTCGGGCGTGTGAGCAGGCACCGGCGGCGGCGCGGCTCGCCGGGGCGCTGCGGCCGGCCGGAATGGCGGCAGCGGCGGCGGCTCGGGTTCGCGCTGCGCGGCCGGCGTGTCGTCGTAGTACTGCTGCGCGGTCCGCGCGAGTTCGAGCGTGTGGACTTCCTGCTCCAACTGCGTGACACGGCCCTGCAGTACGTTCAAGCGTCCGAACAGCACCCCGGCCAGGGTGCCGAAGACGGCGCCGATGCCCATGCCATGCGAGAACAGCGTACTGCCGAGAAACGTGCCGACGAACAGACCGATCAACCCCAACAGCCAGGGCATGATGACTTCCCTAAGTAGACGCGACGCTCACACTCTAGCGGCCGGCGCGGTCCGCGTCGCGCCCTCGTGCGCTGGTATCGCGATCCGATACCGTCCGGATCAGTAGATGGGCGCGGCGCCCGGCGGGCGCGTCTTGAAGCGCTTGTGCAGCCAGAGGTATTGCGCCGGCGCTTCGCGCACCATGGCTTCGATAGCCTGGTTAACGCGCGCGGTGTCGGCGACGACGTCGTCGCTCGGGAACTCCGCGAGGGGCGCCTCCAGGCGTAGCGTGTAGCCGCCGTTGGCCTCGCGCCGGTGGAAGAACGGCAGCACCTGCGCACCGGAAAGGCGCGCGAGATGATGGGTTGCGGTGATCGTGGAGGCGGGCACGCCGAAGAACGGCACGAACACCGATTCCTTGCCCCGCATGTCCTGGTCGGGCGCATACCAGACCGTACCGCCGCGCTTGAGGCATTTGACCGTCGCGCGCAGTTCGTCCTTGGTGAACATCGCCTGCGCGTAGCGCAGCCGTGCGGCGAGAACGGCCTGTTCAAACACTGCATCGTCCATGACCCGGTACATGCCGCTGATGCGGATGCGCTGCGACACGAGCCGTGCGCACAATTCCAGATGGGAAAAATGTCCACCGACGAGCAGCACGCCGCGGCCCTCGGCGCGGGCCCGTTCGAGATGCTCCAGGCCATCCACGCGGCAGGGTATCTCGGCGATCTTCGCCTCGCTGCCGAACCAGGCCAGGGCGAATTCGACCAGCATGCGACCGCTGTCGCGCAGGTTTGCCGCAAGCAGATCCGCACGCTGCCGCTCGTCGAGTTCCGGAAAACACAGGGCCAGATTGCGCGCCGCGATATGCCGGCGTGTCACGAGCAGGCCGCTGGCGAGCCAGCCCAGCACGCGTGCCAGACGCTGCAGCCACGGCAGCGGCAGA
>JAAFHE010000489.1 GCA_013298265.1 Lysobacterales bacterium
AGCGAGCGGCTTGATTTCATGGTCGCCGACAGCGGTGCGGCATGGGTGCTCGCGCAGTCGGGGACGCTCGCCCATCTGAATGCGCACGCCACGCGGATCACGCTCGACGATGCCGACTTCCAGCGCCTGCTGATGTCTTTTCCGGCCGACGCGCCGCCGTCACTGCCGGGGCTCGACGCCAATGCACTCGCCTACATCATCTACACCTCCGGCTCGACGGGCCGGCCCAAAGGCGTCTGCATCGAGCATCGTCAAGCCGCGGCGCTGATCGGCTGGGCGCAGAGTGTCTACGACGCCGATGCGCTGTCCGGTGTGCTCGCGGCGACGTCGATCTGCTTCGATCTGTCCGTGTTCGAGCTGTTCGTGCCGCTGTGCAGCGGCGGATGCATCGTGCTGGTCGAAAACCCGCTGGATTTCGAGGGAATAGCGAACGCGCCTGAACTGCGCCTCATCAACACCGTGCCGTCCGCGGTGAAGGCGCTGCTTGAGGAAAACGCGATACCGTCGAGCGTGAGGATCGTCAACCTGGCGGGAGAGCCGTTGCCCGAGGCGCTCGTCAAGGACATCTACCTGCGCACGACGGCCGAGGCGGTATACAACCTCTACGGTCCGTCCGAGGACACGACGTATTCCACCGTCGCCCTGATCGAGCGAGACAAGCCCGGTGCCCCGTCGATCGGCAAGGCCGTATCGAACGGGCAGGTCTATGTGCTCGACCGGTTTCTTGAGCCGGCTCCGGTCGGTGTCGTCGGCGAAGTCTATTGCGGCGGCGCCGGCGTCACGCGCGGATACTGGAATCGGCCGGATCTCACCGCGGAGCGTTTCATCGCCGATCCGTTCCTGGACGTTCCGGGAGCGCGGCTCTACAGGACCGGCGATCTCGCACGCTGGACGGAGGAAGGAGAGCTCGAGTTCTTCGGCCGCGCCGATTTCCAGGTCAAGGTGCGCGGCCTGCGCATTGAACTCGGCGAGATCCAGGCGCGCCTGCTCGACATGGACCTCCTCGAGGAGGCCGTCGTGACGGTGCGTGACGACGGGCGCGGCGACAAGCAGTTGCTGGCGCATGTGGTTCCCGTCGATGCAACGATGCCGCAGTCGGAGCTGTTCAGCGCCTGTCGCAGCCATCTCGCCGAGCAACTGCCGGACTACATGATCCCGGCCGTCTTCGTGGCGCTCAAGGCGCTACCGCTGACGCCGAACGGCAAGATCGACCGCGCGGCGTTGCCGCCACCGCCGGAAAATCCCGCACCCGACTATGTCGCACCCGAGTCCGACCTCGATACGCGCCTCGCGCGGCTGTGGCAGGACGTGCTGCAACTGCCAACCGCCGTCAGCATGAAGGCGAACTTCTTCGATCTCGGAGGCCATTCGATTCTCGCGATGCGGCTGCTCGGCCGCGTACGCCAGGAACTCGACATCGTAGTGCATCCGAAGAACCTCTTCTCCGGAGCAACGCTCGAAGATTTCTCCCGGCTGGTCGCGCAAGGCGGGGAACGCGCGCCGCCGCCGCTGCGTCGCGCGACGGACCGCGCCGAGGTGCCCGTGTCGTTCGTGCAGCAGGGGATATGGCTCATCGACGAGCTCGACGGCAGCAGCGCGCAGTATCACGTGCAACTGAGGTTTCTGCTCGAAGGTCAGCTCGACGTACGCGCGCTGCGCGGCGCGATCGACGCCGTCGTGCGACGCCACGAAAGTCTGCGCACGGTCGTCGTGCTGCATGACGAACAGCCGGAGCTGCGCGTACTGGATACGGTTGACGTTCCGTTCATCGAGATCGATCTCTGCGGGCAGTCGCGAGCCGCGCAGGCGGGCGAGATGGAGAGGATCGTGCGCGGCGATGCGCTCGCGCCGTTCGCGCTCGACCGCGACTCAATGCTGCGCGCGACGCTGGTGCGAGTGGAAGTCTCGCGCTACGAGCTGCTGCTGACGACGCACCACATCGCGACCGACGGATGGTCGCTCGACGTGTTCGTTGCGGAACTGGGCGCCCAGTACAGTGCGCTGCTCGGCGGGTGTGAGGCCGCTTTTCCGCCGCTTCCGTTGGAGTACACCGACTTCGCCACCTGGCAGCGCGCGTGGCTGAAGAGCGAGGTGCTCGAGGAAGAATCGCGCTATTGGATGCATCAGCTGGCCGATCTTCCGGCCGTGCACCGGTTGCCGCTGGACCGACCTCGCGGGACACACCAGAACCCGGCCGGCGCCGTGCTGCGCACGAGAGTGCCGGCGGCCCCGATGCGGGGGCTGAAGGATCTGTGCCGCGACGAGCGGGCGACGCTCTACATGGGTCTGCACGCCGCGTTCTCGGTGCTGATGGCGCGCTACAGCGGTGAACAGGACATCGTTGTCGGATCGCCGGTCGCCAATCGCGCGCAGCCCGAGCTTGCGACACTGATCGGCCTTTTCACCAACACGGTCGTCCTGCGCAGCCGGGTATCGGAGGCATCGACATTCCTCGGCCTGCTGAGGCAGAGCCGTCAGGTTGTGCTGGACGCCTACGCGCATCAGCATGTGCCGTTCAACTATGTCGTGCAGCGGCTGCAACCCGAGCGGGTCCTGAGCCATACGCCGCTGTTCCAGGTGATGCTGTCGCTACAGGACACAGGCCGCACGGCACTCGACCTGCCGGGCGTCGCCGTGACGGCACGTCCGATGCACGTCGAGCTCGCGCTCGTGGAGCTCATGCTCGAGGTGACGGAGACCGCCGATGGCCTGCAGCTGGACTGGATCTACCGGCGCGAGCTGTTCGACGCATCGACGATCGAGCGCATGGCGCGGCACTTCGACAACCTCGTCAGGGCCGCCGTCGCGCAGCCGGGGCTTGACGTGCGCAAGCTGCCGCTGCTCGATCCGGCCGAGCGCCAGCCCCTCGACGGTGTGCGTGTGTACGTGCTCAACGACGTGCTCGAGCCTCAGCCGGCCGGCGTGACCGGCGAGTTGTACATCGCCACCGCGCCTGGACATCCGGGCGCCGGCTTGTCGACTGACGAGCACTACGTCCGCGACCCGTTCAGCGCTGATCCGACAGCCCGGTTGTACCCGACCGGAAACCTGGTGCGCCGGCTTGCCGATGGCAGTCTCGCATTCGTCGGCCGGCGTGACGGCGAGAACGCGCCGCGCACGACGCGCGCTGAGCCGGCCGAGACGACGTCGCAGGACACGACGGCGAGGCGTGCGGTCGCCGCGCCGGAGACTGCGGTACAGAAGGTGCTGCACGAGATCTGGTCTCGGCTGCTGTCGCAGAACAGCGTCGACATCGACATGAATTTCTTCGCCGCCGGCGGCAACTCGCTGTTGATGATGCGGATGATCCACGGCGTGCGCGAACGCATCGGCGCGCGCATCAACGTCAGGGATGTCTTCCAGCATCCGACCATCCGCCGCCTCGCGACAGCGCTCGATGGGCGGCCCGACATCGACGACCGGTTGCAGGACGACCCGCGCGAGCGGCACGAGAGCGGTACGTCGGCGCTTTCGTTAAGCCAGTTCCGCATCTGGTACGTCGAACAGATCCGCGCGAGCAACGAGCACAACATCCCGTTCACGGTCGCGCTGCGCGGCACTATCGACGCGGCGCTACTTGAGCGTGCGTTGAACCGTATCGTCGCGCGCCACGACATGCTGCGTACAGGCTTCATGCTCGACGGCGACGCACCGGTGCAGATCACTCATGAATCGCTTCCGTTGGCGCTGGACTACCGCGACCTCGCCACATTGCCGCCGGCCGAGATCGCGACGACCGCGCAGGTGCTCGCCGTCGGACACGCGACGCGCCAGTTCGACATCCGCCGGCCGCCGCTGATCGCCGTGATGCTGATCCGCGTGGCGGCCACCGAATACCGCCTGCATCTGAACTTCCACCACCTGATCTTCGACGGCTGGTCCTTTGCGATCTTCTTCGACGAGCTGACCCGGACCT
>JAAFHE010000490.1 GCA_013298265.1 Lysobacterales bacterium
TCGTCCTTCACCTTTCGCAGGTGGTGGCCAAGGACGATGATGTCCACGGCTCCTCCGTCGCGACCATATTTGGCAAGAACCGTCCGGATCAGCTCGTCGAGGCGGCCCGCGTCAATCCAGGCCTGAAAGAGTTGCCCCTCAACCTCGATGGATTCATCCTTGGTCAGGTCTCGGCCTAGGTCCTTGGCCCGTTTGGCCCAGGCACGTTCGTACTCGGCGCTGAAGGAGGGCATGGGAGTGTCTTGTGACGAATTTGGGACACCCATGAAGCTCATGATGCGCGAATTTGGGACACCCATGAAGCTCATGATGCGAACAGACAGGTTCTTGGATGCTGCGCGCTCAAGCTCCGGATGTCTGATTTCAATAAATCAAAGGACTGCGCAACGACGCTGTAGTCGAGACGAGCTGAGTCGCCTCCCGGTACGGCGGTGGCCCGATTCCGGGAGAGGCGGCCATAGCTCTACTCCGAACGCTCCTGAACTCGGCGATTCCGGGTCTTGTGCCGCTGACTTCATGCAGCGCGCGGTACAGGCGCGCGGTTAGCCGGAAGCGAGCTGTAGCGCCAGCCTAATGCCCTTGAGCCAGCGCTGACCTATTCGCTCGGCGAGGGCGATCAGATCGTGAGCCGACCCGGCAGCTCGCATCCAGCCGGAGCCGTAGCCGCGAACGCGCATCGTCCAGCGTTCGGGTGTGCGGTCGAACATCGAGAGCACGGCGGGTGCATGTTCGGCGATCGCCCCGCGCTTGCCGGGGGCGAGCACCCGTCCGGTCCAGTCGAGCATGAGCAGGTAGTCTGCCGTGCGTACGGATAGCGCGCGCCGCTGGATGCCGATGACGGGCTGTAGTGGTTGGGTCAGTGTTTCCGGTGACGCTTGCGCTGCCGTAATCCGGTCATGAACGCTGGTATACGTTGATGTATCGAGTCGTTCGCTGATCCCCGCGCGGATGGGGTTGAGATCTACGTAGGCCATGGCAGCGATCAGCGCCTGTTCGTCGCAGAGCAGCTGGCATTTGTAGCGACCTTCCCAGAAGCGTCCTTTGCAGCCATCCTCGCGATTGGCGCGGCGTGCGATCGGTTCCGCCAGGCAGCGCATGAACCAGGACAGGTCGCCGAGCCGTTGACGGATGACGTCGAGTCGAGCGGCATCGGCCAGCGAGCATTGCCGCTTGAGCTCGACCGCAGTGCCCTCCGCGTCGGTGGGCGGAAATAGTTGAAGCCAGCGCGCCGCTACTTCGTCATCGCTCCAGGTCAACAGGACGGCAGGGTCGATCTGTACGACGACATGCAGGTGGTTGCTCATGACGGCGTAGGCGTGAATGGCGATGGCGAAGCATGTGCCGAGACGGTGTAGGCGTTCCTCGATCCACGCTTTCCGATGCTCGAAGGACTGGCCGGTATAGCCGTCAACGCCGCAGAGAAATGCGCGCCGCACACATCGCTGCACGCAGTGATAGCAGCCGTCGCTGCCGGGCGTAACGAAGTGGAAGCGGGCGGTGGTCATGTGGCCAGGATGGCCAGTGGGGAGCTATGGCGCGTGCGGACGCTTCTTGTAGAGATGTCGGAAGAATCTGAATTGTGGGTGTCCTAATCTCCGGGGTACTTCTCAGCAACGAACTGCTCGAAAACCTGGAGTTGCGCCGGATCTTGCTCCGCTATGGCGATGATTACCTCCAATGCATTGCCGGCGTAGTCTTCGTCGCCAAAAGACAGGCTCCGAAGAAGTCTTCGATGGCTGTTGATCTGCGAGGTTGTTCCAGTCAGCAGGCCGATCTCCTGCCAGTCTGACGACGTGAATTCGGCGGCCACTCGCTCGCGAAGGGCGAGTACGCGCTTTCCAAGTCGAGGATCGAGCATGGGAGTCCTTCGTGAAGCCTAACGCCGAGCTAAGCGGCCGCCGCGCGAAGAAAGCATGATTAAAGCGACTGAAGTTTTCGGCGGTCGGCTTGAGCTGGATGTTGAACCAAGCCGCTACGCGGCAGGAATAGCAGCAGCGGCGCCAGGGCGGCAAAAGGTGCACCTTTTCCTTCACACCCAAGTCCGGGTGTTCGACGAAGGAGAAGAGCGATGGATGCATGGGAACAATCCCGTTTCGATGTCCTGTACGCGCAGCATCTTAGAGCACTGAAGCTGCAAGGCAAAGCGGATGCGACGGTCGACGGCTATGCGCGTGCGGTACGGCGTGTGGCGGCGTATTTCGATCGCTGCCCGGACTCGCTTTCGGCAGAGGACTACAAGACCTACTTTGCTTCGCTCATTGACGATCGATCGTGGAGCCTGGTCAAGATTGAACGATGTGGTTTGCAGTTTTTCCATCAGCATGTACTCGAACGCCCCTGGCCCTGGGTGGACATGATCAAGGCGCCACGCGTGCAGTCGCTGCCTGATGTGCTCACGCTGGAGGAAATCGCCCGCATCATCGGTTCGACGCGTGAGCGGCGCTATCAGACGTTCTGGTGGACGGCCTACAGTCTTGGCCTGCGCCTGGGCGAGGCACTGAATCTGCGGGTTGGCGATATCGACAGCGCGCGCAGTCAGGTGCATGTGCGCGACGGCAAAGGCCACAAGGATCGCTTCGTGGTGCTGCCGTCGCTGACGCTGGCCTGCTTACGCCGCTACTGGCGCGAGCATCGTCATCCGCAGTGGTTGTTTCCGGGCAGTGCAAGCAGCACCACGGGCACGATGGATCGCGGCAGTACGCAGAAGGCGTTTTCGCGCGTGATTGCCGATTGCAAGATCCGCAAGAAAGTCTCGATCCACAGCCTGCGCCATGCCTATGCCACCCATCTCATCGAGCGGGGACTTAACCTTCGCGGTGTACAGGAATTGCTGGGCCATGCCTGCCCGAAGACCACCGCACGCTACGTACACATGACGGACAAGTGCCGCGATGATCGGCGTGTACTGATCGATGGCCTTGTCGCACAACTGCGCGACGCGCTGACGCGGCAGCGAGAACGGTGATGCTATGCCTACCGCACACCCCTCGCAGCGGCTGGCCGCATGGTTTGCCGCGGGACAGGCGGAGCTTGTCGAGCGCTACGGTTCTCGCCTGAAAGCGGATCAACAGCGCGCGATGCGCGCGATTCTGGCCTGCCGCACCGGTGCGCTGGGTTGCCTGGACTGGTGCTGTCCGGACTGCGCCGAGCATCGCGAAACACAGCGTTCGTGCGGCCATCGCAGTTGCCCACAGTGCCAGAACCATACAACGACGCAGTGGCTCGACCGGCAACGCGAAAAACTGCTGCCCGTGGATTACTTCATGGTCACCTTCACGCTCCCGGCCGAATTGCGGCCGCTTGCGCAGGCTCAGCCACAGGCGGTGTATTCGGCCCTCTTCCGTGCAGCCTCCGACACCCTCAAAGGCTTTGGTGCGCGCAAGCTCAACGCCGAGCTTGGCCTGTGTGCGGTGTTACACACCCACAACCGCCGCCTCGACCTGCATCCGCATGTACACATCGTCGTGCCCGGCGGCGGTATCGATGCCCAGCGCAAGCAATGGCGCCGAATCAAAGGCCGCTATCTGTTCAACGCCTTCGCACTTGCCCGGGTGTTCCGTGCAAAACTGCTGCACGCACTGAGCGAGTCTGGCTGCTCGATTCCGGTCGGACTGCCACCGAAGTGGGTCGTCGATTGCCGCAACGTCGGCCGTGGGGAGCCCGCCCTGGAATACCTGTCGCGCTATCTCTATCGCGGCGTCATCCGCGAGCAGGATCTTGTCAGCCATGATGAAACCAGCGGCATCGTGACGTTCCGATACCGGGATGCAAACACCAAGGCAACCGCCTATCGCCAACTACCCTTGGCCGATTTTCTCTGGCGCGTGCTGCAACACGTGCTGCCCACCGGCCTGCGGCGCGTACGCGACTACGGGTTCCTGCAGGGCAAGGCAAAGCAGCGATTGGCTCT
>JAAFHE010000492.1 GCA_013298265.1 Lysobacterales bacterium
GCGGTACGCGAGCGAAGCCAGCGCGGCGCCGCAGCCGGCGAGCAGATAGACCGCGAGGAACAGGCCCGGGCCGAGCGCGCCTTCGACCAGCAGGCCGAGCACGACGAGAAAGATCATGTTGCCGAGCAGATGGCCGAAGTCGCCGTGCAGGAACATTGAACTCAGCACGCGGCCGGGATCAATCTCCGAATAGCGCAACAGGTGACGCTGTTTGAACTGGCGCTGCCACAAGCGCTCGAATTCGGCGCGCTGTTCCTTCCAGCCCGCATGGCGCGGGTCCTGCGGCGTGAGCAGCATATCGGCGTTGAGCGCCTGCACGAACGCGTCGTCGCTCTGCAGCACCTGCGCCGTGAGGGCGCTCGAATCGTCGTCCAGGTGCTGCAGAAGTTCTTCCCGCCCTGACTGCGGATGGGCCCGCACCCACTCGCGATACAGCGGCAGTTCGATCTGACCGAGGCCCGCTTCGCCGTAGTAGGTCACAGCGCGCGCGTTGGCAGCACCGTCGGAACTCTGCAGGAACAGGAACACGAACACGTTGGCCAGCACCAGCGCCATCGTCACGAACGGAAAATTCGCCCGGTCGAGCGGGCGATGCAGCGGCAGAATCAGCAATGCGGTCACTCCCCGGGGCGCACCGATTCTAGCCCGGATTTATCACAATGCTTCTACGCTGGCGTCCGATGCGCCAGCCCCGACGCACGCTGCGGCGCGGCTTGCCACGCCGGCCGGTTTGGCCTATTTGTCCCCTTCCTTCGTTGACTCTGTGGCTCATGGGACGCTGGCGCCCGCCTCAAGCACATTCCACGGCGCTGATCACGCGCGCCGGACACGATCGGCTCAAGATCGAGCTTGATCACCTATGGCGCGAGCGCCGGCCCGAAGTCGTGCGCGCGCTGGCAGCGGCGGCCGCCGAGGGCGACCGCTCGGAGAACGCCGAGTACACCTATCGGAAAAAGCAACTCGGCGAGATCGACCGGCGCGTGCGCTATCTCGGCAAGCGGCTGCAATCGCTGAAGATCGCGCCCGAAGCACCGACTGACCGCGATGCAATCTACTTCGGTGCACGGATCACGCTCGAAGACGAGCAGGGCCGCGAGCATCGCTACCGCATCGTCGGCCCGGACGAGACCGACGCACCGCTGGGCCTGATCAGCATCGATTCGCCGCTGGCACGCGCGGCGCTAAGAAAGCGCATCGACGACGAGTTCAGCGCCGAGCTGCCCGGCGGCCGTGCGAGCTTTGTCGTGGTCGAGGTCAGCTACGGCAACGACGCGTGACGGTGAATGACAGCAGCGGACGGACGCGTCAGTCGACCACACCCAGCGTCAGCGGCGGCGGGTAGCGACGCCCCGTACGCAGCGGACGGAAACACTCGGCCGCGGCGTAGAAGCTCGCTTCGCCATTTGCCCGGTGCCAGCCTGGAATACCCGAAACCGGCAGCGCGCGCAGCTCCTGCGGATCGTTGAGCAGCCTGCCGTCGGCAATCGCTGCGGCCAACGCCACAATGGCCGCCTCAGGTCCACCGTCGTCGGCCTCGACCACGACCAGCGCCTTGCCGGTGATCAGCTTGTCCGGCACCAGCGCCATCTCAAGCAGCGCATGGCCGAACACTTCGGCGCGGATCAGCCCTTCTTTCCACGCGTCGCGCGCCTCCCAGAACAGCCCGGTCCAGTCGTGCGCGTCCCAGTAGTTGAGTAGCTGAGCCTCGCGCAGCACGACAATGACGCCGCCCTCGTCGAAATGGGTCAGCGCGCATTGCGCGCGGCTGCGCTGTTTGTCGCCCATGAGCGCGATCTCAGCGATCTGACGCCGATTCAGCGCAGCCTTGAGCAGCGGGTAGCGGCGCCAGACCAGCGCGTTGAAGAAATCGTGCCAGTTGTCGGCGCGGGTCGCGATCTGGCCACGCTCATGGATGCGTGACTCGTAGTGCAGGCCGTCGGCGAGCAGCGCCGGCGTCTGCGCGACGAAGCGCCACCTTTCGCTCCAGTCGCGATTGAGTTCATCGACCGCCGGAAACTGCATCGCGTCGAGCCAGCCCCAGGGATCGAGCCACTGCGCCAGCGGCGGCTGCCGCAGCACGTCGCGGCTGAACTCTGCCCGGTCCGGCGCGACGAATCGCATGCGACGGTTGCTCAGCCCGGCAGGCGGGCGAACAGGTCGTGCTGGTCGGCGTGGATCACGTCGACCTCGGCAAACTGGCCGGGGCGCAACTTCTGCCCATTGTCCACATGTACGACGCCGTCGATCTCGGGTGCGTCAGCAGCGGAGCGCGCGACCGCCCCGTCGGCGTCGACACTGTCGACCAGCACCGTGATGCGCCGGCCGATCTTGCGGTCCAGGCGTTCGGCACTGATCTCCGCCTGCACTTCCATGAAACGTTCCAGGCGATCTTCCTTGACCTCGTCGGGCACCGGATCCGGCAGCTCATTGGCACGGGCGCCGTCGACCGGCGAATAGGCGAAGGCGCCGACGCGGTCGAGCTGAGCTTCGCGCAGGAAATCCAGCAGCTCCTCGAATTCCTGCTCGGTCTCGCCGGGAAAGCCGACGATGAAGGTCGAGCGGATCGTGAGTTCGGGGCAGATCGCGCGCCATTTCTTTACCCGTGCCAGCACCTTGTCGACAGCGCCGGGGCGCTTCATGAGCTTCAGGATGCGCGGGCTCGCGTGCTGGAACGGGATGTCGAGATACGGCAGCAGCTGGCCGTCGGCCATCAGCGGCACGATCTCATCGACGTGCGGGTACGGGTAGACGTAGTGCAGCCGCGTCCAGACCTTCAGTTCAGCCAGTCCCTGGCACAGCTCGGTCATGCGCGTGCGGTAGGGCTTGCCGCGCCATTCGCGCTCGGCATACTTCATGTCCACGCCGTAGGCACTGGTGTCCTGCGAGATGACCAGCAGTTCCTTGACACCGCCCTTGACCAGCTTCTCGGCCTCGATCAGCACCTGATCCACCGGCCGCGACACCAGATCGCCGCGCATCGACGGGATGATGCAGAACGAACAGCGGTGATTGCAGCCTTCGGAAATCTTGAGATAGGCGTAGTGCTTGGGCGTGAGCTTCAGGCCCTGCGGCGGCACAAGGTCGAGGAATGGATCGTGCTTGGGCGGCAACTGCGCATGCACCGCGTTCATGACACTGGCGTAATCCTGCGGCCCCGAGATCGAAAGCACGCCCGGATGCGCCTCGCGGATCACGTCGGCCTTGGCGCCAAGGCAACCCGTGACGATGACTTTGCCGTTTTCGGCCAGCGCCTCGCCGATAGCGTCAAGTGATTCTTCCACCGCCGCGTCGATGAACCCGCAGGTATTGACGACGACGACATCGGCATCGTCATAGGTCGGCACGATCTCGTAGCCCTCGACGCGCAACTGGGTCAGGATGCGCTCGGAGTCGACCAGCGCTTTGGGGCAGCCGAGGCTGACGAAGCCGACCTTGGGATTCTGACGGGACATGGGAAGCTCGCTTGAGGCAAGCGCGGGATTGTAAAGCCGAAAACCGACGCTGCGTGAGCCTGCGCGAAAACCGGCCGGGGTGGGCAGGCTCAGTGCACTGGCGGGACCGACGTGCGCGCGCTGGGTCGCCGCCTGTGAAGTTTGTTTACTCCGGTTGACTGTCAGACCGCGTTAGCATAGGGCGACGGTCCGCACAGTGCGGCCCGCCCTTCCAGGACGCCCTCGCGCAATGCCGATCGGCCAGCACCTCAATCCGCGGCGCAAGCGCGCGCTGGGCGTCGTGGCCACTGCGCTCCTGGTCAGCGGTTTCGGTACGATGAACCCGCTCTACGCCGACGACCTTTCGCCCACCATGGCCGGCCAGCTCGCGGCGTCGGCGCAAGACATCGCCGGCGACCTCGAAAAAGTCTGGCGCGGCGCTGACAACCTGCTCGGCCCGATGCTGGGTCGGCGCGG
>JAAFHE010000493.1 GCA_013298265.1 Lysobacterales bacterium
GATACTGGAACGCAAATTCTCCACCCGGCTGCTGCAGGAGCTCACTCAGGTCCGCGCAGCCATAGAGCCGGCCGCCGCGGCGCTGGCAGCGCAGGCGGCCGACCGCAGCCTGTTGCAGCCCATCGCGCAGGCTCTCGAACGCATGCGCGCGGCCGGGCGCGGCAAGGACGATCCGCTGGAGTCCGACATCGCCTTTCACGTCGCCATACTGCGGGCCACCAACAACCGCTTCTATTCCCAATTCACCGATCTCATCGCCACGGCACTGCGCTTCAGCACGCGCGCCCCCAACCGCTACAAAGCCGTGCGCCTGGCCAGCATCCCCAATCACAAGGCCGTTGCCGATGCGATCCTTGCGCGCCGGCCGCAGGCCGCTGCCAAAGCCATGCGCACGCTGATCCAGGAAGTCCTCGACCTCACCGATGCAGCCCAGTCCGGGCCTGCCGAGGAACCCCGGGCGGCCCGGCGCCCCACGCGGAAGACGCGATGAGCGGCATAGACCTTAGCGCGCGACCAGGACGCCGACGGCGCGCCGCTGGCAATCACCTAGTCCGCGTTGCCGCAGGGACGCCGGCGTACGCAGCAGGCGCGGGCTCTGCCAACGGCGAGCGCCGCCGCGAGCCTTGGTTGGCCCGGCGGGAACGCTGGCACGTAGCAGCGGCTGCGGCGCCTTAACCCTCTGCTGGCACCTGGGCAAGAACCTCAGCCAGTTTGTCCAGGAACTCGGCCGCGTTGTCGCGGCTGAAAACCAGCGGCGGTTTGATCTTGAGCACGTTGTCATCCGGACCATCGGTGGACAGCAGAATCTGCCGTTCCTTCAGGCTTTCCACGATGGCCCGGGCAGCGGCGCGGTCCGGCGTCCTCGCCTCGCGGTCCCGGACGATTTCCACACCCAGGAACAAACCGCAGCCACGGACATCGCCGATCTGTGCGTGATCCTTCTGCAACGAACGCAGGCCGGACTGCAGGAATGCTCCGACGCTGGCAGCCTGCTGCTGCAACTGCTCGTCGGCGATCACATCCAGCACCGCAAGCGCGATGGCGCAGGACACGGGATTGCCGCCGAAGGTATTGAAGTATTCCATGCCGCTGACGAAGCTCGCGGCAATCTCCGGCGTCGTCACCACGGCGCCCATCGGGTGGCCGTTGGCGATGGGCTTGCCCAGCGTCAGGATATCGGGCACGACGCCTTGTCGCTCGAAAGCCCAGAAGTGCTCGCCGGCGCGGCCAAAGCCGACCTGTACCTCGTCGGCCAGGCACAGGCCACCCGCAGCGCGCACGGCGGCATAGGCCGCGGGCAGATAGCCGTCGGGTAGCACGATCTGGCCGCCGCAGCCCAGCAGGGACTCGCACAGGAATACACCGGTCGGAATTGCCCGCTCGGCGAGACGCGAGACAGCGGCCGCGACGGCAGCGGCGTAATGCCTGCCCGCATCCGTCGCATCACGGCAGGCGCCGCGATAGATGTCCGGCATCGCCGCCACCTCCACATGCGCCGGCTTGCCCGCCCCACCCTTGCCGTTGAACTTGTAGGGGCTCAGATCGATCAGGGACGACAGGTTGCCGTGATAGGCGTGATCGACCACGACGGTTCCGCGGGCGCGCACATGGGCCTGGACCAGCCGCAGCGCCAGATCGTTGGCTTCAGAGCCGGAATTGGTCAGGAACACGACGGACAGCGCAGGCGGCAAGGTTGCCGTGAGGCGCAAGGCGTATTCGACCAGGTGATCGTGCAGATAACGCGTGTTGGTGTTGAGTTGGGCCATCTGGCGCTGGCCCGCCGCCACCACGCGCGGGTGGCAGTGACCGACATGGCAGACATTGTTCACCATGTCCAGATAGGCGCGTCCGTCCGCGTCGAACAGATACGCACCCTCGCCGCGAACGATCTTGAGCGGTTCGCGATAGGACACGCTCAGGGTGGGATTCAGATGGCGCGCGCGCAGGCCCAGCAGCTCGCTGATGCTGCGCACGGGTGCGCCGCCCGGCACGCTCTGCGACGGCGGGCCGGAACGGGTAACGTCACTGCTCACAAGGTATCTCCGTCGGAGCGGGAAGAAGCGCTTCGGCCGGCACGCTGTCCAGCGTGCGCAGCAAGGCTTGTACGCCGCGCTGCGAAATCAGGATATAGGGGTTGTCCGGCTGGTGCCGGAAAGCCCGTGTGGCCATCAGGATGCTGTGGCAAAGACGCGCCACGATGAAGCTATGCAGCAGCTCGCGTTCCTCGGCCAGCAGTTCGGCGCTGGCAAGATAGCCGCGGAGCATGTGGCGCGCACAATCGACCGGATCCTCCTCGTGCTGCATGGCGTAGGTGCAGGCAACCGCGAGCTCGGCAAGCCGGAAGCCGGTACACATGTCACCGAAGTCGATCACGGCGCTTACCTCGGCCCGCTCGTTCACGATGACATTCAGATCGTTCGCATCGTTATGCAGCACGCACAGCGGCAGGCGCGCGGCCAGCGACGGCAGCTGCGCGCAGAAAGCCGTTGCGCGCCGCTGCACGATCTCACGCAGCGGCAAATCGCCGATGTGCGCAATCTCGTCCAGCAGGGCCGGAAGATTCAGCAGATTCCACTCCTGCGCGCGGCCTGCAGCGGGATGGCACAGCGATGCCAGTCCCCGGTTCATGCAGGCCACTGCCCGTCCCAGGCTCGACTGCAGCGTGCCGCGCTGTGCACTGGGCAAACTCGTGATTGCCTCTGCATAGGTCCTGCCCGGCACATAGCTCAGCAGGCGAACCTGGCGCGTCTCGCCGCCAATGTCCACGGTCAGGATATGTGCTCCGTCCACCGCCAACAGCACGCGCGGCCAGGCGTACGCCGGCGCGGTCCGCGCGAGCTGCATCATCGCCTGGTTTTCCAGATCCAGGTCGGCGTAGCTCCAGCTGGGATTGGCCAGCTTCAGCACGAAATCGCCGTCGTCGCTGCGGATCAGAAAATTCTGATCCGCATACGATGGAAGCGGCTTGACCGTGCCGCCGATCTGCCAATGCCGCTTGGCCAGATCCAGCGCAGCTTGCATGGCCAAAAGTTTCATGGAGGCGATGCAAAATGCATAGATGCCCGCATGCGCGCCGGGGTATGTTGAGTGAGTCGAGCTAGCGGTGAGCGACTGTTCATGCGGGTGTTCTCCAGTGCGGCGCGTTTTATCATACATATCATCCTGCTTGCTACGCGCATGACAAACGCATCCGGGGCTGGTAGCTGGACAATGAACCAGACAGCTTTCCCGACTACAGTGCCAGCGTGCAACGGGCCTTTCGTAGCTGGATCGAGCGGCGCGATGGCACGATAGCCGTGTTGAACGAGCGCTGGGCCGGCTCGTTCTGGAGTACGCGCTACGCGCATTTCGACGAAGTGCGCCTGCCGAACTCGCCCCTGGTGGCCGAAGATAAGCTTAGCCCGCACGCCCTGCTCGACCTTTCCCGCTTCCAGGCCGACACCACTGCACAGTTTCTCGACAACCAGGCTAGTGTCTTCGTCTTGTCCCTGCTCGGAATTCTCGTGCAGGATTTCGGCCTTTTCGTGTTGGCAAACGGCGCGAGCCTGGCTGGCTCTATTGCGGTCGTCATGCAGGGAATCGTGCTCGCCATCGGTATTGGCCTTGTCCTGCTCAGCCGCAGAGGGAATGCACGCGGTTGGCTGGTGTAGCGCGGCCAGTCAAGAATTCCGCAAGAAACTTCCGGTCAATCCTGGGCGCCTGAGCCAACTCTTGGTCACTACACTGCGTCGCGCTATTCACTCGCCAACTCGCAAACCACCTATGCCATGAAAGACTTCACTGCACGGCGTGACTTCGGGCTCACATGGAAGTCTCGGCTTGAGGAATCGCGAGCGCGCGCTGCCGGATCTGGGCCCAGGCTTACCCCGGAGGAAGTGGCAGTGCTTCGGCAAGAGATCGCTTCG
>JAAFHE010000494.1 GCA_013298265.1 Lysobacterales bacterium
GCTGGTCGAACAGCACGATGCGGTAGTGCGCCGGATCAAAGAAACGACGCGAATTCCCATTGCAGCCCGCGCCAGGTCCACCGTGCAGGAACACCACCGGCTTGCCGCACGGGTTTCCACATTGCTCGTAGTACACACTGTGCAGATCGGAAACCTGCAAGCGGCCGCTGTCGAACGGCTCGATCTCGGGATACAGCGTACGGCGCAGACGGTTTGCGGAACTCATGGCCGGATCCTGGTGGGACATCCCGCAAGTTTAACCGGCGCGCAGCTCAGTCAGCAGCTACCGCCGCTTCCGCGGCGCGCTTGCAGATCAATTCCTGATGGAGGAACTCACGTCCATTGGACGCGCGCGAATAAAGTCGTGACCGGGTGCGGCCTTGGTCAAGCCACTGCCAGTCCAGGCGCTCCGCCTGGGCTGTTTCGTTCTTTGGAACGATCTGCACCTTGCCGCTGAGATGGCGCAGATCCGGTGCGAGTTCCGCGTCCAGCGTCATGCTACGGTCAGGCGTGGTCGCGTCGAAGCCGCTGCCGAGCACATGCATGGTTTCCGGATCAACGCTGAGCAAATTGATGCCGACATGTACCGTGTCGCCGCCGCGCAGCACGGCGTGCACCGATTCCTGAAGAAAATTGCCCTTGAGCACCCATTCGAATCGCCGCTTCTGCGCGGTTTCCACCATGCGTTCGTGGAAGCGGTCATCCCAGGTACGCAGGCTGCATTCCCAGTTGCCGATCAAAGGCTGCGCGAAAGATTTGAACGCCTGGCGCGAATCCTGTGCCACGCGCGGATCGACCGCGCCCGCGCCCCCGGCGGCCGACAGCAGCAGGAGCAACAGGCCGCCGTGCAGGAACCTGCCCCACGCGCAGTGCGATGTCTTCATGAATGCCACGCGTTGACTCATGCCGCCTCCGGCTGGTGACTGTACGCGATTCGTGTGCTGCCGCTACCCATGACTCCGAACGCCCGCGTGACGCTGGCGCGCGCCTGCATCATGGCCATCCGGCGCAGACGGGTAGCCGGCGCACCGAATTGTTGTTTGAACAGCCGCGCGAATGCGCAGCGATTGATGAAGCCCATGCGCTGGGCAATGGTACCAATAGGCACGCTGGTCTCGACTACCATGCGCCGCGCACGCAGCATGCGCTGCTGCACCAGATAGCGATGTGGCGAGGCACCAAATACGCGGTGGAACAGGCGCAGGAAATGTGAGGGCGACAGACTTGCGACCTGTGCCAGCGCAGCCAGATCCATCGGCACTGCCTGGCCGTGATCGATCACGTGCTTGGCGCGCAGCAGGCGCGCATAGAGTTGCCGCCGATGGCGTTCGCTGCGCCCAGGACAATTGGCGAGCGCTTGAGACAGATTCTGCTGGCGTCGCGACAGCTGGGTGAGTACCTGATCCAGCGCCGCGTGCGTATCGACTGACAGGTCGTGCGCGGACTGCGCCAAACGCCCCAGCGCCTGGGCGAGTTCGACATCCTGGGCGAAGAAGGCCGGCAGCGGATCGACGCTGGCGCGACCACGCAGACTGGCCGGCGCAAGCCAGAGCACAGCGATACGAAACTCGCTACCGCCGACCGGTTCCAGGCGCAGGCCGTTGCCGCCCTCGGTCAGCACTACATCAGACGCGCCGAGTTCCACGCCGCAGCCGCGGCTGTCGACCTGGGCACGGCCGCGCAAGGCGATGCAAAGCGCCGGCGGGGTCCAGCCCCAGGACTGGGCTTCGCGCAGATCGCCGACCCAGAGCAGGGCTCGCGGGCCGAATCGCTCCAGATAGTCGTCGCGATCGCGCCAGGACGGAAGCGCCGCATTGCCTTCATGACGCCAGTGCACGCAGTTCATGGATCACCCTCCTCGTTGGGACGGCTCGACACTAGGAAGAGGCCTACAGCGAGTCCCGAGTGCAGGGCGAGTTCGGGGCGAATTACGCAACATTGGCAGGCGAGGTTTCGGCGAAGTCTCGGCGAGGTCGCGTAGAATCAACGACTTGACCGGACATTTGCGAAGCTGTCCAGACAAGGGCGCACGAAACGAGATGGAGCAAAGCCTGCGTGAAATCGCGGCTGCGCGTTTCGGCAACGACGAGAAAGCCATGAAAAGACTCGCGCGCGCGACACGGGGCGCGACGAGATTCAGGCGAGAGAGGATTGGGGGCTCAAAGGCCCAGACGATTGGGGCTGAACAGCCCGATGCATGCAGTCAAAACCGGTGATTGGTCGGGACGGCGGGATTTGAACCCACGACCCTCTGCCCCCCAGGCAGATGCGCTACCAGGCTGCGCTACGCCCCGACACGGAAACCGGTGATACAAGAGCCGGCGAGTATAGCCGGCGCACGACAAACGCTGCAACGCAAATGCATGCGCGTGATACCAGGGTCGATCAACGCGCTAGCAATCGCCCAAACCCACCGAATGGCGAAGCCGGACGGATCAGCGACGCAGGATCTGCAGCACTTCTTCCAGCTCCATGCGTACCTGACGCACGATCTGACTCGAAAGGCTGACTTCGTTGCGTTGCTGCTGACCATCCAGACGCTGCCGAGCGCCCGTGATGGTGAAACCCTGGTCATACAGCAACGAACGGATCTGCCGGATCATCAGCACGTCATGGCGCTGATAATACCTGCGGTTGCCGCGTCGCTTGACCGGCTTGAGGTTAGTGAACTCCTGCTCCCAGTAGCGCAGCACATGCGGCTTGACGCCGCACAGCTCACTGACCTCACCGATGGTGAAGTAGCGCTTTGCCGGGATTACCGGAAGCTCACTGTTGCTGCCCTGATCCAGCATAGGCCTCGACTCTGACCTTCAGCTTCTGACCCGGCCGGAACGTGACCACCCGCCGCGCGGAAATCGGAATTTCCTCGCCGGTCTTGGGATTACGTCCGGGACGCTGATTCTTCTTGCGCAGATCGAAATTGCCAAACCCCGACAATTTGACCTGTTCCCCTTTTTCCAGAGCTTCACGCACTACGTCAAAGAAGGCGTCGACGAATTCCTTGGCCTCTCGTTTGTTGAGGCCGACATCGAGGAACAGTCGCTCCGCCATTTCCGCCTTGGTCAGCGCCATGCTACCCCCGCAATCTACCGCCGCATTCGCGTTCCAGGGCAGCCAAAGCCGAGGCCACAAAATGGTCTGCTTCCTGATCCGTAAGAGTGCGGTAACTGTCCTGCAAAATCAAGCCAATAGCGAGGCTCTTTAGACCTGAACCTAACGCCGCGCCGCTGTATTGATCAAATACCACAAGTTCGCGCAATGTCGTTCCACCGACCGTGCGCAGCACGCGTTCAACCTGAGTCCAGGACACCTGTTCAGGCAGCACGACCGCGATATCGCGGCGAACCTGGGGGAAGCGCGACAGTTCAGCGGCAATGGGCAGCCGACCGGCGGTGAGCCCGTCAAGATCGAGTTCGAAAGCATAAACGTCGTGATCAATGTCCAGTGCCTTCAACAGGCGCGGGTGCAAGGCGCCGATATAGCCCAGCACTACCCCGTCGATGGACACTTCGGCGCTGCGGCTAGGGTGAAAATCCTGCCGGTCCACGGAGTGAAACTCGGCGCGACGATGGCCCCCGGCCAGGCTGACCAGACTCTCCATGTCGGCCTTCAGGTCGTAATAGTCAATCGCGCGCTTGTCACCACCCCAGTGCTCGGGCGCAGCACGACCGCAGGCGACGACAGCGATACGGGAAGTTTCCTTAGGACCTTCGCTGCCGACAGCGAACACACGGGCGATCTCGAAAAGACGGATGCGGTCCTGCTGGCGGTTGGCGTTGTGCTTGAGCGCTTCGACCAGACCAGGCAGCAGCGAGGTGCGCATGACCGCAAGATCGGCGCTCAGCGGGTTGGCCAGGGCAACCGCACCTTCTTCGCGCGACCAGCGCTGCAACCATTCGCG
>JAAFHE010000495.1 GCA_013298265.1 Lysobacterales bacterium
GCGGCGCGCACGCATGATGGCGTGGCCCAGGCGTTCTCCGAGCAGCGTGCGGTTGGGCAGTCCGGTCAGTGTGTCGTAGTTCGCGAGATAGCGCAGTTCCTGCTCGGCGCGCTTACGGTCGGTGATGTCCGACAGCACGCCGACGAAATGCGTGCGCGTGCCCTGGGCGTCGCGCACTTCGGCCAGTTCCAGCCAGCTCAGGAATTCCTCGCCGTCCTTGCGCCGCTGCCACAGTTCGCCGCGCCAGTGGCCGGTCTGGCTCAGCGTCTCGCGCACCTGTTCATAGACTTCGGGCGCATGCTGCGGTGAGTTCAGCAGTACCGCGTTATGCGCCAGGACTTCGTCCTCGCGGTAGCCGGTCATGCGCGTGAAGGCGAGGTTGACCGACGTGAAGCGGTAGTCGAGGTCGGTCACCGTGACCGCCTCGGTCATGTTGCGGATGACTTCCGCGGCGATGCGCCGCTCGCGCTCGGCCAGGCGGCTCGCGGTGACATTGCGCGCTGTGCCGCTGATGCGCGCCGGCTGGCCATCGCTCTCGCGCTCGACGATCTTGCCGCGCGACAGCACCCAGATCCAGCCGCCCTGCGCATGCGCGACGCGGTGCTCGGACTCGAAATGGTCGGTGACGCCGGCGACATGGTCGGACATGATGCGATCGACGCGCGCCAGGTCGTCCGGGTGCACGGCGAAATTGCGCCAGTCCCCGGCGCTCAGGCTTTCTTCGGGCGCGCTGCCGAGCAACTGGTCAGCGCCGAACCGGTAGATGCGTCCTGCGCGCATGTCGTAGTCCCAGAATTCGTCGCCGGAACCCCAGAGCGCCAGACGCAGGCGGTCCTCGCGCATGCGCAGTTCGTTCTGGTGGCGCTTTTCCTCGGCGCGCTGGTTGCGCCGCTCGCGCCAGATCGCGAGCGCGACGAGGCTGGCCAGACTCGCATAGGCGAGCTTCATCCAGGTCGATGCCCACCAGGGCGGCACGATGTCGAATGCGAAGCTGCTGCTTTGCGCGGTATCCGGATCGCTCGCGGTGCTGCGCACGTGGAACGTGTACGAGCCCGGGTCGAGATTGGTATAGGTCACTTCGTGGCGGGTGCCGCCGTCGATCCAGTCGTCGTCGAAGCCGTCCAGCTTCCAGGCGAAGCGATTGGTTTCCGGCGCGGTGTAGTCGAGCGCGGCGAATTCGAAGCGCAGCAGGCGCTCGGCCTGGGCGATCTCACGCCGCGGCAGCGGTCCAGCCAGGGGCTCGCGCTGGGCGCCGACGGTCAGCGCGGTGAGCACGACTGGCGCGTCATAGTGCTCACGCGCGAGGCTTTCGGGGCGTACCAGGTTGGTGCCGTTCACGCCGCCGAACAGCAGCTCGTTCGGACCCAGCGCGAATGCCGCGCCGCCGTTGAACTCGTAGGCCTGCAGTCCGTCCTTGAGCGAGAAGTTGCGCACGGCTCGCGTGGCTGGCTCGTAGCGTGAGATTCCGCGGTTGGTTGACAGCCACAGGGCGCCAGCCTGGTCCTCGAGCAGCCCGTAGACGGTGCTGCTGGACAGGCCTTCCGGGGTCGACACGCGCGCAAAGCTCGCCGCGGTGTCGGTCAGCTGTTCCAGGCGCAACAGGCCACTGTGCGTACCGATCCAGATCCTGCCATCGCGGCTCTCGAGGATGTCGCGCACGAGGTTGCCGGTCTGTGACTCGTGCGCGTTGCCGGCCGTGCCGAGCCGGCGCAGGCGTCCGCTGGCCGGATCGAGCAGGGCAAGGCCGTCCAGCGTACCGATCCACAGGCGACCCTGGCTGTCCTCGCGCAGCGCCAGCACCATGTTGTGCGGCAGGCTTTGCGGATCCGCGTCGTCGTGCCGCCAGCTCTGCACTGCAGCGCCGTCGCGATAGCGCAGCAGGCCCTTGGTACGTGTACCGATCCACAGGCTGCCGTCGCGGCTGCGCGCCAGGCTGCGTGCTTCCTGGTCGCCGCTGGCGACCGCGGTGGTGCCGCCGAGTACGGGCAGATCGGCAAGGCTGGCGCGGCGCTGCTGAGTGTCGTAGTCGAACACGCCGTGGCTGGTCGCCAGCCAGATGCGATGCTCGGCGCTGCTGACGATGTCGTAGACGCTTAGTTCCTGCGGCGGCACGCCCAGGCCCAGTGCGCGGCCGATGGGCTCGCTGGCGTTCTCGAAGTGGTCGCGCTCGCGGTCGTAACGCTTGAGCCCGTCGCCGTCCGTGCCAATCCACAGGTATCGCGGGTCGTCGGCCCACAGGCTGGTGACCATGTTGCGCGTCACCCGGTCGCGCTGCGATTCCAGCTCGACGAGCCAGCTGAAGGTTTCGCTGGTCGGCCGTGTCGTCGCGACGCCGCGGGTCTCGCCGCCGAGCCAGAGCAGGCCGGAACGGTCGATCATCAATGTGGTGATGAACTCTTCGGGCAGCGACCCAGGCAGGTCGAGCTGATGGTGCAGCCATTCGGTCGCGCCGGTGCGCGGATCGAGTCGCACGACGCCGCTGCCGCGCACGGCGAGCCAGAGTTTGCCGCTGGCGTCTTCCACCAGGTCCGACACATTGACCGGCTCCGCATCGACGGCCGGCCACATCTGCTCGGTACGCGTGCCGTCCGCGCTGACCCGCAGCAGTCCGCCCGGCGTGCCCGCATACAGCGTGCCGTCGCGACTGACCAGCGCTGACAGCGTATGGCGCAGCGCCGGTGCCGGCAGGCGCGTCGCTTTCACCGCCTTGCGGTCGATCTTGAGCAGGCCCTGGCTGGTCGGGGCGTAAAGTGTGCCGTCGGGCGCATTGACGAAGCGGCGCTGCGGCCGCAGCGGCAGCGGGTCGCCGGGATCGAAGCGGAACAGCGACTGGCGTGTGCCGCGTTCGGTATCGACCAAGTCGATACCTTCACGCGAACCAACCCAGATCGCTGCCGGCGAGTCTGCCTGCAGCGCGCAGATGCTGTTGCCGCGTGGCGTGGTTGCGCGGCTGCCGGGCGGCGGCTGTTGCGCGGCGCCGGTACGCGGGTCGAGGCTGGCCAGTCCCTTCGCGTTGGTGCCTACCCAGAGGCGCCCCTGCGGTTCCTCGGCGATCGCGGTGACGAAACTGTCGAGCAGGCTGTCGTCGCGTTCCGGATCCTGCTCGAAGACGCGAAAGGCGTAGCCGTCATAGCGATGCAGGCCGCCTTGGGTCGCGATCCAGACGAAGCCGGTGCGATCCTGCATCAGGGCGCTGACGGTGTTCTGCTGCAGCCCCTGCTCGCTGCCGAGATTGTCGAAATAGAAATTGCGCCGCGCCGCCTCCGCGCCGGCGCAGCACAGCAGCAGCCCTGCCAGCAGGCATGACCGTGCAGTTGCGTTTCGCCCTGCCCCGAGGTATTGCCAGAGTGTCACGCAGCCCGCCTCCCCTTAGACTGCGGCGCAAGCAGTGTAGGCCCAAGGCACAGCGGTAACTAGCCCGCCTTTCCTCGACCGGCGAACCGGCGGGGCGCCGCCGTAGCCGTGCCGGGCTCGACGACGTCGCACTGGTGACAGGTACAATCGGGCACCCGTGTCTGCGTCCGGATCCGCCATGAACAGCACCGCCATCTCCCATGCCGAACTTGGCATGGTCCTGCACGAGCTCGAATTCGGCGTGGCCGCGAGCGACCTGCACGGTTCCCTGACCGGGTTTCTTTGCGGCGGCGGCGTCGCCTCGCCGCGCAACTGGCTGCAGCGGCTGGAGATCGACACCGATCCGGGTGTGGAAACCCACGCCCGCATGGAGCTGCTCGACCGTCTGTTCCGCGATTGTCGCGCCCAGCTCGACGACCCGGGCTTCAGCTTCGAGCCGCTGCTGCCGGGCGACAGCGAACCGCTGATCGAGCGCGCCGACGCCCTGGTGCAATGGTGCCGTGGCTTTCTCGGCGGGCTGGGACTTTCCGGGGCGAACGCGGCCAGC
>JAAFHE010000496.1 GCA_013298265.1 Lysobacterales bacterium
CGCGATCGCTGCGAGTGCGAGCGTGTCGTTGACGGCGCAGACCTACGTGGGCATGGGGCAGGCGGGAATGCTCTCGCCGGACGGCTGCTGCTATGCGTTCGACCGTCGCGCCAACGGCATGGTGCCCGGCGAAGCGGTCGTGGCAATCGTACTGAAGCGACTGTCGCAGGCGGAAGCCGACGGTGACCCGATCCATGCGGTGATCCGCGCCAGTGGCATCAACTACGACGGCAAGACCAACGGCATCACGGCGCCGAACGGCGCGTCGCAGGCGCAACTGATCCAGACGGTGTTTGCGCAGGCGCGGGTCAAGCCGGAAGACGTCGACTACGTGGTGACGCACGGTACCGGCACGCGTCTGGGCGACCCGGTGGAGATCAATGCACTGCGCGAGGTGTTCGGCGCGCGCACGGGAGCCGATGCACATTGTTCGATCGTCTCGACGAAGAGCAACTTCGGCCACACGTTCGCCGCATCGGGCTTGCTCAGCCTGGTCGCCGCCGTGCTGTCGTTTCGGCACGAGACGATTCCGGCCAGCGTGAATTGCACACAGCCGAGCGACTATTCCGACTGGCAGCACAGCGCACTGAAGGTGAATGCCGATAGCCGGCCCTGGCCGCGCAGCGCTGTCCGGGCGCGCATCGCGGGCGTGAGCGCGTTCGGCATGAGCGGAACCAACGCACACCTGGTGCTGGAGGAATACCGCGTAAGCGAAACGCCGATGCGGCCGCTGCAGACGGTGCCGCTGGTGCTCTCGGCAAAGAGCGCAGAGGCGCTGCAGCGCAAGCTTTCCGACCTGATCGACGTGTTGTCCCGGCGCGAATGGAATGCCGAGGCGCTGACGGCGATGAGCCATACGCTGCTGTGTGGGCGGCAGCATTTTGCGCATCGCTGCGCGGTGGTCGCGGAGGACGCCGACAACGCGGTGCATCTGTTGCGGCAACTGCAGACGGGCGAACGCCTGCCGAACCTGTTCCGCGGCGTGGTGCCGCGCGAATTCGCCGGGCAGGCGGCGCTGACGGAGTACGCGAACGACCTGTTCGCGCGGCTCGACGCCGGCGGGCTCGCTCCCCTGCGCCGGCAGGAAGCGCTCTACGCGCTGACGGATCTGTACAGTCAGGGTTATGCATTGCCGTGGGAACGGATGTTCGGGCCAGTGCCGCCGCGCCGCATTGCGCTGCCGACGTATCCGTTCGAGCGGCAACGCTACTGGGTGGAGCCGGTGACGCCCGTGGTGCCGGCGGGCGTGACGGCCCCGGTGGCCGCGGCGGTGGCGGACGAACCGGTGGCAAGCGGACTTGCGGCGGCGCCGGACGAGGCGCTCGTGGGCACGTTGACCCTGGTGCCGTCGTGGGAGCTGTCAACCGCCGAAGCGCTGGCGGCGCCGGCGGTTTCGACGGGCCGGTGGCTGCTCGTCGAGGACGACGCGAGCCGGCATGCGGAACTGCGGTTGCAGTATCCCGAGGCGATCCTGATCGACGCGAACGACGCGACGGTCGAGTCGCTCGCCGCGCAGTTGACGGCGTTGGGCACGATCGACGAGGTGGTCTGGCGCGTACCGCCGGCCCAGCTCGACGCGTCGGGCGATGCGCTGATCGCGGGGCAGGAGCCTGGTGTATTGCGCGGGCTGACGCTGCTGCAGGGCTTGCTGCACGCCGGCTACGGCGAGCGGCCGTTGGCGCTGACGGTGATCACGCAGCAGGCGCAGGCCGTGGTGCCGGGCGAGCGGATTGATGCGACGCACGCGAGCGTGTGGGGGCTGATCGGCAGTGCGGCGAAGGAGCAGGCGGCGTGGCAGGTGCGGCTGGTCGATGTGGAGACGGCCGATGAACGCACGACGCTGATCCGGACGTGCGCGGAACTCGCGCCGGACCCGGACGGCAACGGCCGCGCACGGCGCGGCGGGCGCTGGTACCGGCCGGTGTGCGTGCCGTGCACGCTGCCGGCGGTGACGACGCCGGTGTACCGGCGCGGCGGCGTGTATGTGCTGATCGGCGGTGCCGGCGGTGTGGGCGAGTTGTTGAGCGAACAGTTGATCCGGCAGTACCAGGCGCGGGTGATCTGGCTCGGCCGGCGTGAGCGCGATGCCACGATCGAGGCCAAGCAGGCGCGCCTGTCGCAGTGGGGCGAAGCGCCGGAGTATCTGGTGGTCGATGCGCGCGACGCGGCGGCCCTGCAAGCGGTGCGCGACACGATCCTTGCGCGTCACGGCGCGATCCACGGCGTGGTGCACGCGGCGCTGGTGATGAGCGGCAGTGACCTGGCGCAGATGAATGCGGAACGCTTCCGCGCCGGGCTATCGGCGAAGGTGGACGTGAGCGTGCGGCTAGTGGAGGCGTTCGCCGGCGCGGTGCAGGACTTCGTGGTGTTCTTCTCGTCGATTCAGGCGCTGGAGAAGACCCGGCGGCAGAGCAACTACGCGGCCGGCAGCACGTTCGTGGACGCTTTCGCGACGCAGGCGCGCGAGCGGCTCGGTTGTGCGATCAAGGTCATCGACTGGGGTTACTGGGCCGGCATGGGCGTGGCGAGCGCGTTGCCGAGCTTCCAGCATTGGCTGGCCGAGGCCGGCATGGGCACGATAGCGCCGGCGGAGGGTCTGGACGCGCTGGAACGCCTGCTCGGCAGCCCGCTCGATCAGGTGGCGTACCTGAAGACGCAGCGCGCCGGCGCACTGCAGGGCGTGCGGTTCGCGCGGGATCGGATCGGGGTGGATGCGTCGGCACCGGCGATGCGCGAGGCGCTGGCCGGTTACGAGGCACCGGCGTTTGCGGCCAGCGCGGAGCACGACCGCGCCGCCGAGTGGATGCGGCCGCTGCAGGCGCTGCTGCTGCAGGTGCTGCTGCACAAGCTGCACGACGTCGGACCGGCCGATGCGACGGCGGTCGCGACGCTCGAGGAGTGGCGCGCGCAGTCCTCGCTGTTGCCGGAGTACACGCGGTGGTGGCACGAAAGTGCACGCCTGCTGTCCGCCGAGCTCGGCGGCGAGGCAGCGCTGTTGGAAGCGCTGCGGCGTCCGGACGTGGCGCAACGCGAGGCCGCGTACGCACAGTGGGCGCAAACCGTCGACGCCGCGCGTGGCAATGCGCAATGGTGGTCGCACGTGCATCTCGTGGAGTCGACCGTCGCGGTGCTGCCGCAGATCCTGCGCGGTGAGCAGGCGGCGACCGCGGTGATGTTCCCGCAGGCGACGATGCAGCGGGTGCAGGGCGCCTACCGTGGCAACCCGCTGACCGACTATTGCAACGAGGTGCTGGCGCAGGTGCTGCGCGGTTACGTGGCGGCGCGTCTGGCGCAGGAGCCGTCCGCGATGCTGCGCATCATCGAGGTCGGTGCAGGCACCGGCGGCACCAGCGCGGTGGTGTTCGAGGCGCTGCGCGACTATGCGGCGCATATCGCCGAATACGCGTACACGGACGTATCCAAGGCATTCCTGCATCACGCGCAGGAACGCTATGCGCCCACGACGCCGTACCTGCGCGGCCAGGTATTCGACGTGGAGCGCGCACCCGAGGCGCAGGGCATCGCCACGAACCGCTACGACGTCGCGATTTCGACCAATGCGATCCACGCGACGCGCGAGATCCGCCACGCGCTGCGCCACATGAAGGCAGCGCTCAAGGGCAACGGCGTGCTGCTGCTCAACGAGCTGTCGGACAACAGCGGCGTGCTCACCCATCTGACATTCGGTCTGCTCGACGGCTGGTGGCGGTTCGAGGACGCGGCGCTGCGCGAGCCGGGCTGCCCGTTGCTGGCGCCGGAACGCTGGCGTCAGGCGCTAGCGGCCGAAGGGTTCGACGCGATCCGGTTCGTGACGCCGCAACTGCACGCGACGACGCAGGTGATCGTCGCGCACAGCGACGGCGTGACACGACTGGCACCGCGCGCGAGTGCGCCG
>JAAFHE010000497.1 GCA_013298265.1 Lysobacterales bacterium
CTGGGAAAGCCAGTCGCAGAGCCGCGTCGGCCGCGCGCTGGTGCTGCAGTTGCTCAGCGACGAAGGCCCGGCGCAGCAGGAGGCCGGCCTGCGCCTGCTGCTGCAACTGGCGGAACGCGACGATCACGAGGTCGAATTCGCCGCCAGCGTGCTCGCCCAAGGCTACGGCCGCCTCGCGCCGCAGCCCGCGCTCGCACCGGCGTGGCAGCAGCGCGCGGCCGAGCTCGGCGCCGACGCGGCGATCGATGCACAGCTGGCCCGGGCAGACACGCGTGCCGCACCGAAGCAAGCCTGGGCCTGGCATGCCTGGCGCGTGTGGCTCAACGCGCACGGCTGCTACGTCGACTCGCCGCGGCCCGACGATGCGGTGCTGCTCGCCGACCTGCGCGCGCTGCAGCAGCTCGAGGCCGCGATGCCGCTGCACGAACGCACTGCCGCGGGACGCCTCTATCTCGAACGCACGCTGCGCTACGGCGAACGCGCGCGCACTGCGCAGCGGTGTGTTGCGGACGATACCGCGCCGCGCTGAGCCTCAGTCGCCGCCCGGCGGCGGTGGCATCAAGGCACAGCGCCCGGCCAGAAACTCGTGCAGCGTGCGCACAACCGGGCTGAGCAGGTGCCGGTCGGCGCAGATCAGGTGCAGCGGCGCGGCCTCGCCGCGCCATTGAGGCAACAGCACTTCGAGGCGCCCAGCCTGCACATCGCCGCAGACATCCAGCCAGGACTTGTAGGCGATGCCGTGACCGGCCACGGCCCATAGACGCACCGCGTCGCCATCGTCGCTGACTCGATCACCGTCCACGCCGACGAGGCTGTCGCCATCGGCGCCGTGAAAGCGCCAGCGCGCATGCACGTCGTCGCTGAGCAGGAAACGCAGGCAGTTGTGCCGGCGCAGGTCCTGCGGATGCTGCGGACGGCCGGTACGCGCGAGGTAGTCCGGCGCGGCGCACGCCACGCGCCGGTTCTCCGGCAGCAGCGGCAGCGCGACGTGGGCCGAGTCCGCCGGCGCACCGTAACGCAGCGCCAGATCCACCGGCTGGCGATAGACATCCGCGAGCCGGTCCGAGAGCTGCACGCGCAGGTGCAGCGCCGGATGGCGCGCAAGGAACTCGTCCAGCCAGGGCAGCACCACGTGACGGCCCAGATCCGACGGCATCGATAGCTGCAGGCTGCCGCGCAGCTCGGTCTTGTCGCCGCGCAAGGCCTGCTCACCGTCGGCGATGGCCTGCAGCGCGATGCGGCCATGCTGCAGGAAGCGCTCGCCGTCCGGTGTGAGGCGCAGGCTGCGCGTGGAGCGCACGAACAGGCGCGTGTGCAACTCGGTTTCGAGACGTTTGATCGCCGCACTCGCGGCCGCAGGGCTCAGATCCAGGCTGCGCGCGGCGGCGGAAAAACTGCCGTAGTCAGCGGCGCGGACAAAAAACTCCAGCTCGATCAAGGCTTTCATGCAGGGATCCGGCGAAGAATCTTCAACCAACAATTGAAACTGATTCGGCTTTTGCCGGGTTTTTCACTGTCCGTCAATCAATCACCCTGCCAGCACGCCCGATTTCAGACCATCCCACGCCCGGCCACGACGGCAATTCCCATCATTCTGGAAAAATCATGAGCGACGTACTGTTCCAACCCCTGCAGCTCGGCACGCTGTCGTTGCCCAACCGCATCGCCATGGCGCCGATGACGCGCAGTCGCAGCAGCCAGCCCGGCAACGTGCCCAATGCATTGATGGCGCAGTACTACGCACAGCGTGCGGGCGCCGGCCTCATCGTCACCGAAGCCACGCAGATCTCGCCCCAGGGCCAGGGCTACAGCTTCACGCCGGGCATCTACAGCGAGGCTCAGGTCGATGGCTGGCGCGGCGTCACCGACGCCGTGCACGCGGCCGGCGGACGCATCTTCCTCCAGCTATGGCATGTCGGCCGAATGTCTCATGCCGTGTTCCAGGACGGCGGACTGCCGGTGGCCCCGTCGGCGCTGGCACCGGATGCCCAGGTCTGGATCTCGCGCGACGGTGTCGGCCGCATGGTCGACTGTCCCACGCCACGTCCGCTGCGCCGCGACGAGATTGCGGGCATCGTCGAGGACTTCCGCCGCGGCGCCGCGAACGCGTTGCGCGCGGGCTTCGACGGCGTGGAGATCCACGGCGCCAACGGCTATCTGATCGACCAGTTCCTGCGTACGACCTCCAACCGGCGCGATGACGACTACGGCGGCAGTATCGACAACCGTACGCGCCTGCTGCGCGAGATCGCGGCCGCCGTTGCGGCGGAAGTCGGCGCCCCGCGCGTCGGCGTGCGCCTGGCCCCCTTCATCACCGCGCGCAACATGAACTGCCCGGAGATCATTCCGACCATCCTGCACGCCGCGACTGATCTGCAACGCCTCGGCATCGGCTATATCCATCTTTCCGAAGCCGACTGGGACGATGCGCCCGTCGTACCCGACGCGTTCCGCCACGCACTGCGCGATGCCTATGCCGGCAGGCTCATCGTTGCCGGTCGCTACGACCAGGCGCGTGCCGAGACCATCCTCGGCAGCGGGCTCGCCGATCTCGTCGCATTCGGTCGCCCCTTCATCGCCAATCCGGACCTGCCCGCCCGCTTCCGCCACGGCTGGCCACTGGCCGCGTTCGACGGAGGCCTGTTCGGCGGCGACGCGCACGGCTACACCAGCTATCCGCCCTACGCCAGCGCGGCCTGATCCGCGCACGCATACCTGACACACACATCGGAAAGGACTGACATGAAAGCCATCGGCTACTACACCAACCTCCCCATCGACCAGGCCGACGCGCTGGTCGATCTCGACCTGCCCGAGCCCGAACCGGGTCCGCACGACCTGCTGGTCGACGTGCACGCCGTGTCAGTCAATCCGGTCGACACCAAGCTGCGCCGCAATGCCGCGCCGGCGGATGGACAGCCGCGGGTGCTCGGCTTCGATGCTGCCGGACGGGTGCGTGCGGTCGGCGCCGAGGTCAGCCTGTTCAGGCCCGGCGACCGCGTCTGGTACGCCGGCTCCATCGCCCGCGCCGGCTCCAATGCGCAGCGGCAACTCGTCGACGAACGCATCGCCGGCCGCATGCCCACGACCCTGGATTTCGCCCAGGCAGCGGCGCTGCCGCTGACTGCGATCACTGCCTGGGAACTGCTGTTCGACCGTCTGCAGGTGCGCCGCGACAGCAGCGGCGAAAGCCTGCTCGTGATCGGTGCCGCCGGCGGCGTGGGCTCCATCCTCGTGCAGCTCGCGCGGCGCCTGACCGGCCTGCGTGTGATCGGTACGGCGTCGCGTGCCGAAACACGCAACTGGATCGAGTCGCTCGGCGCGCATGAGGTGATCGATCATTCCAGATCCCTCGGCGAAGAATTGCGCCGCATCGGTGCCGGGCCGATCGACTTCGTCGCCAGCCTGACCCACACCGACCAGCACTACGACGCGATCGTCGAGGCGCTCAAGCCGCAGGGCCGCCTCGGCCTCATCGACGATCCGGCCACGCCGCTGGACGTGATGAAGCTCAAGCGCAAGGCGCTGTCACTGCACTGGGAACTGATGTTCACGCGCTCGCTGTTCCAGACGCCGGACATGATCGAGCAGCATCGCCTGCTCGGCGCGGTCGCCGACCTCGTCGACAACGGCACGCTCGTGACCACCGTAGGCGAGCATTTCGGCACGATCAACGCCGCCAACCTGCGCCGCGCCCACGCCCTGATCGAGAGCGGCACGGCGCGCGGCAAGATCGTGCTGGAGGGCTTCGACGGCTGAGAAGCCGGGAATCGGGAAGGGGGAGTAGGGAATCGTAGAAGCGAAGCGGAACGCTTGCGCATTGATTCAACGATTCCCCATTCCCCATTCCCCATTCCCGTTCCATCGCGCATCATTGCCGCGCCCTGCCTGCCG
>JAAFHE010000498.1 GCA_013298265.1 Lysobacterales bacterium
CACGCCGGCGCAGATCGGCCAGCAGCAGGCGCTCCTGCTCGGCCTCGCGCGGTTTGGCCATGGCCACGACGACCTCGTCGCCGTGTTGCTGCGTCGCAAGCGGCTGCAGGCCCAGGCGCACGACATCGACGCTGGCGACCGTGACCATCGAGCGCGCTAGCTGCAGCAGCAGCCCGTGGACGTCGTCGATGGCCGCGCTGTCGATCGCGACGCGATTCAGTTCCATCAGCTGGTCGCGACGCAGCAGCGACTGCTCATAGGTGCGACGCAGCGCGCGCTCGGAGGCACGGAAGCGCGTCACCTCGCGCGCGATCACGAACAGCCCGCTGCTGCTCGGCTGGTCGCGCAGGGGCACCAGGATCAGCTCCAGCTCACGTGGCCGCGCGCCGCCGGGCCGCAGTGCGGTCGCTTCCAGCGATTGGGCGATGCCGCGCCGCACCGACGGCAGACGCATCTCCAGTGAAGCCTGCGTGGTTTCGTCGAACAGCGCGCTCAGTGGCTGGCCGTGCATGTCGTCAGCGCAGAGGCCGAAGATCTGGCGCGCGGCTTCGTTGCCGCTGCGGATGTGCCAGTCCGCATCGATGAGGAGGACCGCGTCGGGATGGTTGTCGAGCAGCGAACGGTACAGTTCGCGCCCCTGCTGCAGACGCGCCACCGTGGAGTCACGCTGGAAGATCAGATCGGCGATGGTCGCGCCGACACGGGCCAGGGTCTGCGCGGACGAGTCGGCCTCGCTGCGCGCGCCGAGCGCGATCAGCAACTGGCCGATACGCAGACCGTCGACATCGTGCAGCGGCTCTATCCACAGTCCGCGATAGCCGGCCGCACGGGCGAATTCATCCCAGCACGGTGTCGCAACCGCCTGCTTGAGCTCGAACCAACCTTCGGCCCGGTCCAGGTCGCTGACGTCGCGGACTACCGTATACAGCGCCGCGGCGGCCAGTCCGTCTCCGCCGCCGCTCCAGCGGAACGGCTCACCGTCGGCGCGTACGACCAGTGCAATGGCTGCATCGGGGAATTCGAGCCGCAGCAGTTCGGCCAGCTCGCTCAGTACGCGCTCGCGCGCCGCGCCGATCGCGAGCAGACGCAGGATCTCGTTCTGCTGCCGCAGCCATTGCGCGCCGTGCTGCATCCGCATCGAACCGCCCATGCCCGGAATCGCCCCAGCAGGTTGTCGAAAAAACCACGCTTTTTCTCGATCGCTCCACTCCTGGTCGCTCGGACAGGCGGCCGATCGGCCGCCTGCCGGCCATTCTGCGACCAAGTGCGCAATGCCAATAAATATACACGTTCACGGCAGTGTTTCGGTGGACGCTGGCGGTGTCGACGGCTGCATCACATCGCGCAGCGTCGACTGAAGCCGCGCGTGCACCTGCACGAAGGAACGCCACAGGAAAGCAGCAAGCGCCGCGGCCACGAGCAGCAGCAGCACGAGCACGCCGAGCGACGGCAGGATGGCCGAACCCAGCACCACGACCAGTACGGCAAGAATCACGAGCACGGCGAGCGGAATCATCTTGCCGAGTACGCGGCGCAACGCATACGTGCGTGCGCCGGCGGCGCCGTCACGGATGCCGAGCTCGGCCAGCACCATGCCGAGCGCGTCGGCCTTGCGATACGCGGCGATCAGCATCGGCAGGGAGACGAACAGCGCCAGCGACCACAGCAGGCTGCGCCGTAGTGTCTCGCCGGCGGTCCATTGCGGCAGCCATTCGAGCATGCGCGGCTTGAGCCAGGCCGCACCGAGAAATACCGCGACGATCAGGGCCATGTTGATGACGATATGCAGCACGAGGCGGCGCAGCATCTGCGCAATCGCGGCGTTTTCCTCCTCCGGCTTGAGTCCGGCGATCCAGTTCCGGTACGCGATCATCAGCGCACGCACCTTGCGCGGCAGCAGGCTGTCGGTGCGCTCGGCGATGCGGTCCGACGAGCGCATCAGGTAGGGCGTGACGAATGCGGTGAGCACCGACGCGGCGACCGCGATCGGGTACAGGAACTCGCTGGTGACGCCGCTCGCGAGGCCGACGCCGGCGATGACGAACGAGAACTCGCCGATCTGCGCGAGTCCGAGCCCGGCGCGCAGCGCCGTGCGCCCGTCGTTGCCGGCGATGACGCCGCCGAAGGTGACGGCCAGAGTCTTGCCGATGATCACCACCGAGGCGACGAGCGCGACCGGCACCGCATAGCGGACCAATAGCTGCGGATCGATCAGCATGCCTATCGCGACGAAGAACAGTGCACCGAACATGTCGCGCACCGGTTCGATCAGGTGCTCCACACGCTTGACCGCCCTGGCCTCGGCCACAATGGCGCCCGCGACGAAACCGCCGAGCGCCACACTGAACCCTGCCGCCTCAGCCAGCAGCGCCGCGCCGAAGCAAATGCCGAGCGAAGTGACCAGCAGCATCTCGCTGCGTCCCGAAGCAGCGACATGATCGACCAGACGCGGCAGCAGCAGCAGGCCGAGCACCAGCGCCACGACGATAAAAAGGCTCAGTCGGCCCAACGTCGCCAGCGCGCGGCCCGGCTCCACGGCCCCGCTGATCGCGATGCCCGACAGCACCGCGATCAGCACGATCGCGAGGATGTCCTCGATCACGAGAATCCCGAACACAAGACGCGCGAAACGCTCCTGCTTGTGGCCGGCTTCCTGGATCGCGCGCAGGACCAGCATGGTCGAGGAAATCGCCATCATCGCGCCGAGGAACAGCGCATCCATGGTGCGCCAGCCGAACCAGCGCCCGAGCTCGTAACCGGCCCAGAGCATCAGCATCACTTCCACGCCGGTAGCGACCAGCGCCGCGACGCCGACCTCACGCAGGCGGCGCAGGCTGAATTCCAGGCCCAGCGAGAACATCAGCAGCACCACGCCGAGGTCGGCGAAGCTGCGGATGGTCTGCTCATTCGTGATCAGTGCGAACGGCGGCGTGTACGGGCCGATGACCACGCCGGCGAGGATGTAGCCGAGCACCACGGGCTGGCGCAGCCGGTGGAACAGCAGGGTCGTGCAGCCCGCCACGACCATGATGACGGCGAGATCCTTGAGGAATTCATTGGCGTGCATGAGACTGTCTTACCGTGACCGTCGCGCTGCGGCAAGGATCGAGCCTGGCAGGTGTGCGTCGAACACCCCGGGTCACACGCCTGCAAAAAAATTTGCGCGAAGGGGTTGACGCTGACGAGTGCGCTCCCTAAGATTCCGCTCCTCTCGCGAGGGGGCCATAGCTCAGCTGGGAGAGCGCTACAATGGCATTGTAGAGGTCGTCGGTTCGATCCCGACTGGCTCCACCAAGAGTTTCATGCAAGTGCGGCACGAGTTTCGAAAGGTTACGTCCCCATCGTCTAGAGGCCTAGGACATTACCCTTTCACGGTAGCGACCGGGGTTCGAATCCCCGTGGGGACGCCAATCAAAAGGAACGCAGGACGCGTTCCGCTCCAAGTGAAAGTTGGAGCAAAAGCAACAAAGGAAATGTTGTGAGTTCAAGGAGTGGTAGTTCAGTCGGTTAGAATATCGGCCTGTCACGCCGAGGGTCGCGGGTTCGAGTCCCGTCCACTCCGCCAGCTGTCAAGAAACCCGCCTAACGGCGGGTTTTTTGTTGTCTGCGGTTTTTGCGTGCGACTCCAGAGACGACAGCCGCGACGCTCGCGCTGCTTGCGTTCAACCTGCATCACGACTGCGCGAATAACGCACAACCGCTGACGCGATCAGCCCTGTTGCCGCTTGCTCATCGGCGCGAGGCGATCCGGCGGCAGCGGCCGCAGGGTTCCGACGGAGTGTCCCTGCTCGCCGAGGTATTCCAGCCAACGCGTCAGGAATGCGTTCATGCGCAGGCGGTGCTGGAACACCGTCGAGGCCGGCGGATACGGACCGAGCACGTCGAT
>JAAFHE010000499.1:0-2959 GCA_013298265.1 Lysobacterales bacterium
GGCGCAGGCGACCGTCGACCATCGCGGCGACGGTCGCTATCCAGATCATCGCGGTGATGATGAAACCGTTGCCGAGGGTCGTGATCACGGCCAGCTCGGGCAGGCCGTGGCCGTCGAGCGCCGTCGCGAGCTGACGGAATTTCTCCGGCGCGATCCAGGCCGGATTGCCGAGCTTGATGGCCAGCAGGTAGGCGACCGAAGGCAGGAAACCCAGCACCATCGCTGCGGTGTGCCGCCGGGGCGTGGCATCGAAGGCCTGCGTGGTGATGTCGATGGCGACGTAGACGATGATCGGCGCGAGCACGGCGAGCGGCAGCCACTGCACGAGGCTGGACACCACGCCGAGCATGCCGCCGATGCCGATGAACAGGCCCGTCAGCAACGTATAGCCGTGTCGCGCGCCCATGTGCTTGTACGCCGGCTGGCCGATGTACGGCGTGGTCTGCGCCACACCGCCGCAGAATCCTGCGATCAGGGTCGAGAATGCCTCGGCCAGCAGTATGTCGCGCGTGGAATAGTCGTCGCCGGCAGCGCGTGCGCTTTCGCTGACGTTGATACCGCCGACAACCATCAGCAGTCCGAACGGCAGCAGCAGCGGCAGGTAGGACAGCGTCGCCGGCAATCCTTCCACAAATCCTATATTCGGCAGCGGCAGCGCCAGATGCCACTGCCATGCGGGCGGCGGCGTGAAGCCCGGCGCACCGAGTCCGGCAAAACCCAGGCCGTAGTACAGCAGCGTGCCAAACGCGAACACCAGCGGCACGCCGGGCAGATCCAGCGGCAGCCTGCCCTTGGCGACGAGCACGTACAACAGCAGCCCGAGCGTGACGAAGCCGACGACAGGGACACGCAGTGCCTCGATCAGCGGAAAGAATCCCATCAGCACGAGCGCGATGCCGGCGATGGAGCCGAGCAGCGCCGCGCGCGGCAGCACACGCGTGACCCAGGCGCCGGCAAACGACAGCACGAACTTGAGCACGCCCATGACCACGAGCGAGGCCATGCCGAGTTTCCAGGTCGCGATGGCTGCGGCCTGCGCATCGAGTCCAACCGCCTTGTACGCGATGAAGGCCGGCCCGAGCACCAGCAGCGCCATGCCGATGCTGGTCGGCGCATCCAGACCCAGCGGCATCGCCGTCACGTCGTTACGTCCGCTGCGTGCGGCAAGACGCCGCGCCATCGCCGTATAGATCAGATTGCCGACGAGCACGCCGAATGCCGTGCCGGGAAACATGCGCTGGAACACGACGTCCGCCGGAAACCCGAACAGGCCGATCAGCGCGCCGGCGATAAAGGCCAGTATCGTCAGGTTGTCGACGACGAGGCCGAAGAAGCCATTCAGGTCGCCGGGTACGAACCAGCGCGGACGCGGCGAAGCGGTTGTCGTCATGAGAGTCTCGATAGGGAGATACGGCGCAGCCGCAGGTCGTCGTCCGCGTTACAGCAGATCACGCACCGCCGGCAGGTATTTCTCGATCGACCCGGTGTTGACGACCACGACGCGCTCGCCCGCGCGCAGCAGGCCGCGCTGCAGTAGCTGGGGCAGGGCGGCGAAGCAGGCGGCGCCTTCGGTGCTGATCCAGTCGTGGCGCGTGCGCCAGAGGCGCTGGGTATGTGCGGCGATGTCGGCCTCGCTGACTGCGAGTGCCGCGCCACCGCTGGCGCGCACGATCTGAAGCACGCGCGCATGGCCGACGCCGCCGGGCACGTTCAGTCCGGTCGCCAGGGTGTCGCCGCCGCTGGTCGGCGTCGTGTCCGCAGCGCCCTGTTCGAACGCGCTGACGAGTGGACAGGTCGCCTCGCTCTGCACGCAGTACAGGCGCGGCCGGCGTGCGTCGAGCAGGCCGAGCTGCTGCAACTCGTCCCAGGCCTTCCACATGCCGAGCACGCCGGTGCCGCCACCGGTGGGATAGATCACCGCGTCGGGCACCGACCAGCGCGTGTCGCCGGCGGGCGGTTCGGCCAGTTCCAGGCCCAGCGTCTTCTTGCCCTCGATGCGCCAGCCGGGTTCCTGGAAGGTCGCGACGGAAAAATAGCCTTGTGGAAGATAGTGCTGCTTGAGGAACGCGCCGGCCTCGCGGATCGTCGGACCGGCCAGCTCGAGCACGATGCGCTGCGGGTACTGCAGGGCTGCGGCGGCGACGCTGCCGAGTATCGGCAACGGCGTGCTCGCCGGCATCGCCACCGCAACGGACAGGTCGGATGCCAGCGCGTAGCGCACCAGCGAATCGCCGGCGTTGCCTTGCGTAGGTACCGAGAGTCGGCGCAGACCGAGCCGCCGTGCCTGCGAGGCGACCATGGCCATGCCGCGATCCTTGAAGCTGCCGGTCGGATTCGCGCCGTAGCCGGCGTGGGCGCGGCCCTCGTCCTTGAGCTGCAGGCGCAGGCCGCTGCCGCGCACGGACTCGTCGTCGGAATACTCAAGCAGCGGTGTGGCGCCTTCGCCGAGCGTGACGATGTGCGCCGCATCGGCCGGATCGTCGATATCGAGCGCGAGCAATGCGCCGAAGCGCCACATGTCGCGGCGCTGCGGCCGGTACCACGCGGCGTCGGGCCGTTCGCGCGCAAGTCGCGGCAGGTCGAGGATCATCTCGACCGGACGGCCGTCGACCGGATCGAGGTTCATCGGCACGTCGGCCGGATACTCGCGGCCCGAAGCGATGCCCCGCAGACAATGCACGAACGACATGGAGACTCCCCGGCGACAGCGCTGCCGTGCACACTAGCGAGTCCGGCCGCAACGCGGCAAGGCGTGCGTACCAGCTGGTTGGGCATATCAGTATTCCTAGCCTCCGATGGTGTATCTGATCGCCGCGGTTGGCGTGCCGGTACTGATCTCGCTGATCGTGCTGATTGCGACCTACATCCCGACGCGCCGCTCGGTGCAGATGGAACCGATCGCCGCGCTGCGCCACGAATGAACCGCGCAGCTTCAAGCAACGCTGCATAGCAACCCACG
>JAAFHE010000499.1:2969-3876 GCA_013298265.1 Lysobacterales bacterium
ACTCCCCGGCGACATCACTGCCGCGCACACTAGCGAGTCCGGCCGCAGTGCGGCAAGGCGTGCGTGCCAGCCGGTTGGGCATGTCGGTATCCGTCGCTGCGTGTGGTGGAATCGGCAGCCGGACATTCGCGCCGGAAAATCCGCGGCGGACCGCAGTTCAGTCAACGCCCTGCCGCGAGCGCTCGCCGGAGTGATGCGGCACCCAGATCACGGCCTCGGCACCGTGGCCGTCGCCGTGGTTGTGTAGCTGGACTTCACCGTCGTGGTTGAACGCGATTTGCCGGCTCAGGAACAGGCCGATGCCGCTGCCGCCGGGTTTGGTCGAGTAATACGGTACGAACAGGTTGCGCGTATCGGACAGGCCGGAACCATGATCGCGGATCGCGATGCGCACCCGGCCGGGCTCGACGGACCAGAGAATCTCGACCGGCTCGTCCGCCGCGCTGGCCTCGATCGCGTTCTTGAGCAGGTTGACGAGCAACTGTTCGAACTGCGCCGGATCAACGAAGACCTGCAAGTCCGGCGGTCCGGCGGTGTCGATACGGCGTCCCTCGTACAGGGCCGCCACGCGCGCGACCATGGCTGCCAGTGGCGTGGGTTCGCGTTGCGGCGGCGGCAGCTTGGTTAGCTGATGGTAGCGGTGCAGGAACCCGGTCAGCGACTGGCTGCGCTCGACGATGATGCCGAGCCCCTCGCGCAGCCGCTCGCCGTCGTCGGGCTGCAGGCCGCGCCGCGTCATGCGCGTCAGCGTGTCGGCGATCGACGCGATAGGCGACAGCGAGTTGTTGATCTCGTGGCCGAGCACGCGCACGAGGCTTTGCCAGGCCTGGCGTTCCTCGTCGCGCAACAGACGCTGGATGTCGGTGATGAAGACGAGGCGGTGTTCGCGCTGGTTGGCGCTGAAGCG